>JANMVS010000530.1:0-2851 GCA_031392885.1 Verrucomicrobiota bacterium | reverse complement strand
CTCTCAGCCCGCGGGTGTCCGGGACTTGGTCGGTCATGCGGGCTGAAACTAAACCGCCGGGCGTGTTTTCTCCTGCGCGCATCGCGCCGTCCTGAGACCGGGGTTCACCCGGTCGTGCCCGTCCGGGAATATGCCAGCGTTCCCATGGAGTATTTTCGAATCCGCGTTCGCGGGAAATCGATGGAGGGACGGTCTCCCGCTGGCAATCCGTCGGCGAAACACGCGATTGAAGACACCCCGAATGATTTGGACGATTGAATTTCATCAGGTGGGCAGGGCGCGGCCGGGACGAGTGCCGGAGCCTCGGCCGCTGGGCGCGCCGTAAGGACAATCGCGGACGGCCCAGCTGGCTGAGCGGGGAAGGAAAAAAACCCTGATTGAATGAACCTTTCCGTCTTGTGCGCGTCCAAGAGTCGAATTCACTCAACCCCTCTACTATGATCGATATTCTCAAAGGAGCCGGCTTTCTCATCTACCCCCTGGGGCTTTGTTCGTTTATCACCGTCTACATCATTTTTGAACGGCTCTATGCCCTCCGCAATGCCGCCATCCTGCCGGACGATCTGGTTGATGCCATCGTCGAGGGCAAACCTGGCACCGGTGGCCGGCACTCGGTGCTCGCCCGCATCATCGATTTTGCCCAGACCCACCAAGCAGATCCAGAGGCGGTAAAGGCCTTTGCCCGGCTGCAGATCAATCGGATGGAGCGGGGCGTCCCTTATCTCGATGTCATCTACACCCTGGCCCCGCTGCTGGGGCTCACCGGCACGGTGACCGGCCTCCTGAAGGTGTTCTCGCAGATCTCGCCCGAGACGGGCCTGCCGGATCCGGTCGCCTTCACCCAGGGCGTGGCGCTGGCCCTGTCGGCCACGGTCATCGGTCTGGTGGTGGCGATGTTCGCCCTGGTGCCCGCCGGGTATCTGTCCCGCAAGATTGACAACTATGCGGTGAAGATCGACCTGTTGCTCGAGCGCATTTTGGCCCGCGCGGCGAAGAAGTCATGAGCAGCGGACTCTACCAGCGGCACCGCAAGCGGCCCGAGCTGAACCTCGTGCCATTGATCGACGTGCTCGTCATGCTGATTTTCTTCGCGTTCGTCACGATGCAGTTCAAGTCGGCCACGACCATGAATCTCACCCTGCCCAAGGTGGAGACCGCCGGCAAAAGCGAACTGAAGGAATCATTGACCATCAGCATCTCGAAAGAGGGGGCGGTGGAGGTGAATGGCCGGTCCGCCAGCATGGCCACCCTGCAGGAATTGGTCCGGCAGATCGGCGGCATCAGCAAGGATATCACCGTGGTCATCCGTTCGGATGAAAACACCCCGCTGCGCTTTGTCACCGAGGCGATGGATGTCTGCCGGAAACAGGGTTTGAACAAAATCCGGCTGCAGGCGCGGTGAGACTATCCTTGGAGGAGCCTGCTTGCTGGCGATGGGACGGTGTGCATTCTTCGACGCATAATCGCCTGCAAGCAGGCTCCTCCATGAAGACCATCCTCATCACCGGTGTCACCCGCGGACTTGGCCGGGCCCTGGCCGAGTGGTACATCGCCCACGGGCACACGGTCATCGGCTGCGGGCGCAGCGCAGAGATTCTCAACCTGCGTTTCACCTATCCGGCGCCGCATGCCTTCACGGCGCTGGATGTCACGGAAGAAACCAAGGTCGCGCTGTGGGCGGAGAAGGTGAGTGCGTCGCATGGAGCACTCGATTTCCTGATCAACAACGCCGCCCTGATGAATACGCCGGCGCCCCTCTGGACCGTGCCCGCGGCGGAATTCAACCGGTTGATCGATGTGAACATCAAGGGGGTGGCGAATGTCATCCGGCATTTCGTGCCGGCGATGGTGGCGCGCCGGCAGGGGGTCATCGTGAATCTCAGTTCCGGCTGGGGGCGCAGCACCTCGGCGGACGTCGCGCCGTATTGCGCCAGCAAGTATGCCATGGAGGGTCTCACCAAGTCGCTGGCGCAGGAATTGCCCGCCGGCATGGCGGCCGTGCCCTTGGACCCCGGGGTCATCGATACCGACATGCTCCGCCAGGCGTGGGGCGACGGGGCGGCCGCTCACCCCAAGGCTGCAGCTTGGGCCGTGGTGGCCGCTCCCTTCATCCTCCAACTGGGACCGAAGGACAATGGCCAGTCGGTGAGTGTGCGAGGGTAGGGCGAGTCCTCTACCCACTGCCGTCACGCGATGGGTAAGACCCAACGTCTCATCGGTTTTTGACTTGGGCGCAGCAGCGCCGGTAGGGCCGGACTGGTGGGCCGGCCGCGAACGTCCTCACGGCGCGGCGAGCGCCCGCCGCTACGTTCGGGGGAATGCAGCACAATCCGGCAGGCGAGACGCCCGCCGCTACGGTCGGGGAAGGGCCGTTGAGGGCAACGGCCCCTACCGTCCACCGTCTACCGGTTACCGTCCACCGTCCACCGGTTACCGTCCACCGTCCATTACTCCGGCCCCTTGAGACTCAGGTTGAAAAACTCCATCACGCGCTGCTGGCGGCGAAGACTGACGACGGGGTCGCTGGAGCCGGCCATGTGCGTGCCCAGCATGGGCATGAATTCATAGGGCCGGCCGGCCATGTAGAGTGCGTCCGCGAGTTGGAGGGTGTGCTGGACATAGACATTGTCGTCCGTGAGGCCGTGGATGAGCAGGAGCGGACGCTGCAGCTGGGCCGCGTAGGTGAGCACGCTGCTCGCGCGGTAGCCTGCGGGGTTTTCCTGGGGCAGACCCATATAACGTTCGGTGTAGTAGGTGTCGTAGTTTTCCCAGGTGACGACCGGCGCCCCGGCGACGCCGGCCTGAAACACATCGGGCCGGCGAAGGGTGGCCATGACGGAAAAATATCCGC
>JANMVS010000519.1:0-11580 GCA_031392885.1 Verrucomicrobiota bacterium | reverse complement strand
ACCCCTATTACACCCCCCCCCCCCCCAAAACCCCCCCCCCCCCGCCCCCGCCCCATACCACGGGCCACACCCGCCTCCACCCCTCGAGTTCGCCCGCACTCGTCCGGGGGCTAATTTCCCCGCCGCCGCCCGGAAACGGCGCACATAGAGCGCCGCTACAGCAAACTGCCCTCGCCTTGTCGCGCGTGATGCGCTTGACTCGGTTTCGCCCGCCATGCCCCGCCCTCTCCGGTTGATTTTCCGCAGCCTGCTGGTGGCCGCTCTCGCCGCTGCGCGGTTGCATGCGCAGCCCGACACGCTGCCGCTCGCGGGCGAATGGCGTTTCGCCCTCGACCGCGCCGACGCCGGCGTAAAGGAGGCGTGGTTCAACCGCGCCCTGCCCGACCGCATCACGCTGCCCGGCGTGCTGCAGGCGCAGGGCTATGGCGACGACATCGCTTCCGACACGCCGTGGGTCCTCGGCCTGGGGGATGCGTGGTGGAAACTCCAGCCCGCCGCCCTGCGCGAGAAATTCTCCCCGCCCGGCCAGGTCGAGGTGCCCTTCCTCTCGCAGCCGCCGAAGCACTACCTCGGCGCCGCGTGGTATCAGCGTGACATCGAGATTCCCGCCGGCTGGGCCGCGCAGCGCGTTGGCCTCTTCCTCGAACGCGCGCACTGGGAAACCACCGTGTGGCTGGACGACCGCCGCCTCGGCTCCTGCAACAGTCTGGTCGCGCCGCACGAATACGACCTCGGCGTCCTCGCGTCCGGCCGGCACCGTCTCACCGTCCGGGTCGACAACCGCCAGATCGTGCGCGACCCGCGGAGCGACGGCCACCAGGTGGACGCCCATGCGCTGAGCGATGCGCTCGGCGCGACCTGGAACGGCCTCGGCGGCGCCCTCGAGCTGCGCGCCACCGCCCCGGGGTGGATCGACGACGCGCAGGTTTTCCCCAACGTCGCGAAAAAATCCGCCCTCATCAAGGTCACCATCGCCAACGCCACCGGCCGCGCCGGCACCGGCACGCTCTCCGCCGGCGGCGTCACCGCGTCCCTCGCGTGGGACGCGACCCGCGGTCACGCCGAGATCGAGGTGCCGCTCGGCGCCGACGCGCAGACGTGGGACGAGTTTCATCCCGTGCTCCATCAGGTCACTGTCACGCTGAGCGGCGGCGAAGCCCACGACTCCCGCACGCTCACCTTCGGCCTGCGCGAGATCACGGCCCGCGACAAGGATTTCGTCCTCAACGGCCGCAACGTGAACCTGCGCACCACGCACTTCGGCGGCGATTTCCCGCTCACCGGTTATCCCGCGATGGACCTTGAGTCTTGGAAAAAAATCATCCGCACGTGCCAGGCGCACGGCTTGAACGGCATGCGCTTCCATTCGTGGTGCCCGCCCGAGGCCGCCTTCGCCGCGGCGGACGAGCTCGGCTTCTACCTGCAGCCCGAGCTCGGTTTCTGGGCGAACTTCAACCCCGGCAGCGTCTACACGAATTATCTGGAGGAGGAAACGCCCCGCCGGCTATAAGCTGGTCGTGGGGCTGAAAAACACTCCCGTCGAGAACGATTGGAATTTCTGGCTTTACCCCGCGCAGATCAACCCCGCCGCGCCGGCGGACGTGCTGGTCACTGACCACTGGGCCGACGCCGCTCCCTCCTCGACTACGCCGCCGGCGACCGGTTTACGCCCGCGGCCGTGCTCACCCCGGACCAGGTTCGTCAGCTCTGGGCCGTCGGCCCCGGGTCGGCCAAGCCTCCAGCCCTGCACGCCGATGATCCCGACCTGGACGACGGGAGCAAGCGACCGGCGGTGAAGAAACCGTAAACAAACCCCTGCAACGGTGCCGCTCCAATTGAAGCGCGGCAACCAGCCGCGCTTGCACCCCCCACCGTTTCCACGGATCTCCTCCGTTCCGCCTTCCGTTCGCTGCGCGTGCACGCCGCGTTCAGCCTGCTCATCATCCTGCTGCTGGCCCTCGGCATCGGCGCCAACACCGCCATCTTCGGCGTCGTGTACGCCGTGCTCCTGAAGCCCCTGCGAGCCACGCGGGTGAACCCGGTGGACGCGTTGCGGAGCGAATGAGATTTTGGACAGGATTAACTGGATTCAGGGGATTTCCCAATCCAAGTAATCCAGTAAATCCTGTCCAGACTCCGGCAGTAACGCGCCGCAAGGACCGGTTTGTTTTTCCGCCGGACGTGGCTAGGCTCCCTGCATGCCTGTTAAAAATCCTCCCATCGCCGCCGGGGTCCGCATCGGCCACGTCCACCTGAAAGTTGCCCATCTGCAGCGGGCGCTGGATTTTTACGCCGGCGTGCTCGGGTTCGAGCTGATCCAGCGTTACGGCACACAGGCGGCGTTCATCTCGGCCGGCGGCTACCACCATCACCTCGGGCTCAACACCTGGGAAAGCCTCGGCGGCACCCCGCCGCCCCCGGGCAGCACGGGGCTTTACCACACCGCGATCCTCTACCCGACGCGCGCGGCGCTGGCCGACTCGCTGCGCCGGCTGACCAAGGCCAAGATCCCGCTCGACGGCGCGTCCGACCACGGTGTGAGCGAGGCGCTTTATCTGCGCGACCCCGATGGCAACGGCGTGGAGCTCTACTGGGACCGCCCGAAGGAGAAGTGGCCGCGCACCCCTACGGGCGAATTGGCGATGGTAACCGAACGGCTGGACCTCGATGACCTTTTGGCAGAAGGCAATGCATAGGAACGCTGCCGTTTAGGGAACCACCAATCAGTTCCGCCCCTTCGACCAGGCTCAGGGCAGGCCAGCGACGAAACTTTGGCCACCCCTCCGACTGGTCGTCGCCGGAACAAGTTCCGGGGGTCTGCAGATCGCAGACGGAGCCGGGATCATGAAGTTGCAGGCGGCCCCCTTGCCGGTGAAATTGCTTCAACTGCCCGAGTCCGACTGAGATTTTGCCGGCGATTAGCCGGCCCCCGAAACCGAGTGGCGGAGACGATCAGTCGGAGCACACCTTGAAGGATTCATCCCTTGATGAATCCATTAGTGGTCAACTCCTCCGGGGCTGGGGGGCTCGCGCAAACCTTCACCCAATGGAATCAGCGAAGAACCACCAAATATATTCGTTCTGCGCAGGAGTCTCCTTGCCCCGTGGCAAGATATGCGTAACTATTCATAAACTAGGCTGGGACAACACGCCCCGACCTTGGCATCATACACCCCTATGGTCAGTCCTAACTCCCCCCTGACCGGCAGTGCGCCTTCCGCAAATCCGCCGGCCGAAATTTCTCACACGCTGCTGCCCGACGTTGTCATCCGTCTCGCAGGTAACTCCCAGGACGGCATCCAGTCCATCGGCGGCTTCCTCGCCCGGCTGGCCGGTCGCAGTGAACAGGAGGTCATGACGTTCATGACGATCCCGGCGACAATCTCCGGCGGTCCGTCGATCTTCCAGGTCCGCATGGGCTCGGGCGAGATTCTCACTTCGGGCGACCAGGCCGACTTCCTCGTGGCGTTTTACCAGCACAGCTACGACGCCCACCTCAATTCCCTCCGGCCCGGCGGCGTGCTCATCTACGACACCGACCACGTCACGCCCCACCCCGACGAAAAGCGTTTCACGAACGTCGGCATCGCCATCACCTCCGCCACCATCGAGGCCGCCGGCGGCACCAGCAAGGACAAGGGCAAAAACATTTTCGTGCTCGGCCTCATCGCCCGCATCTTCGACCTCAACCTCGACAAGCTCCGCAAGCTTATCCAGGAGCGCATCGGCGGCAAAGGTGACGACGCCGCGCGCGCCGCGCTCATGGCATTCGATTCCGGCTACGCGCATCCGGTCGAAAATCTGCTCGGCCACCTCTACCGTTTGACGCAGGGCACGCCCCCGCAGCAGGACCGCCCGACCGTCACCACCGACGGCAACACCGCCCTCACCTACGGCCTGCTCGCGGCCGGCGTGCGTTACGGCGCCGCTTATCCGATCACCCCTTGGTCCTCGATCATGGAAGTGCTCCGTACGGAGCTGACGCGCTATGGCGGCCTCTTCGTGCAGGCGGAGGACGAGATCGCGGCGATTTCCCACGCGCTCGGCTTCGCTTACGGCGGCCACCTCGCGGTCACCGGCAGTTCCGGTCCAGGCCTTTCCCTCAAGATGGAGGCGCTCGGCTGGGCCGGCATGGCCGAACTGCCGCTGATCGTCATCAACGTCCAGCGCGGCGGTCCCTCGACCGGCATGCCGACGAGTGTCGAGCAAAGCGATCTCCTGCAGGCCATCTACGGCAGCCACGGCGACAATCCCCGGGTCGTGCTCTCGCCCAAGAACGTCGAGGACTGTTTCTACATCGCCCTCGAGGCCGGCCGCATCGCCCTCGCCTACCGCACACCCGTCATCATCCTCAGCGACCAGGCGATCGCGACGCGCATCGAGGCCTTCGAGGAGCCCGATCTGGAGAAACACATGGTCATCGTGAAGCCCGACCTCACGCCGCGCCCGGCCGATTTTCGACCCTACCCATACGACGGCCTGTCGCGCCATGCCCCCCCGGGCACGAAGATGCTCTCCGGCAAATACCCCACCGTCACCGGCATCGAACACGACGAATACGGCCATCCGACCGGCAGCCCCGTGCTCCACGCGAAGATGAATGCGAAGCGCCGCGAAAAAATCAAACAACTCGCCGCCACGCTGCCGCCGCCCGAACTCTACGGCGACGATACAGGCGAAGTCCTGGTCATCGGCTGGGGCTGCACCTACGGCCCGATCCGCGAGGCGGTCATGCGCCTGCGCTCCGGCACGGCGCCGATGAAGATCGCGCATATGCACATGCGCCACCTGAACCCGTTCCCGCCGGGCCTCGCCGAGACCTTTGCCCGCTACCGACATATCGCCGTCGCCGAGATCAACGACGAGGGCATCTACGGCTGCGGCCAACTCGGAATGCTCCTGCGCGCGGCCTACGCCAATCCCGCGATTCGCGGCATCTGTAAAACCGACGGCCTCACCTATATGACCAGCGAGATCATCGCCGGCATCAAAAAAATCTGCGCCTCCGCCTAAATCCCCGCCCGCCCATGAGCACCGAATCTTCCTCGACGGCCACCGCGCCCGCCAACGCCCTGCCAACCAAGAAGGCCCTGACGTCCGACCACCCGACGTGGTGCCCGGGCTGCGGCGATTTCGCGGTCCTCAACGTCTATTTCCGCGTGCTGGAGAAGCTCCAGATCCCGCACGAAAACATCGTGACCTTCGCCGGCATCGGCTGCTCGTCGCGCATGCCCTATTTTGTCAATTCCCACGGGGGCCACTATATTCACGGCCGCTCCCTGCCCTTCGCCGCCGCCATCAGCCTCGGCCGCCCCGACCTCCACGTCTTCAACTTCAGCGGTGACGGTGACGGCTTTTCCATCGGCGGCAATCATCTCACCCACACCGCGCGCAAGAACACCAAGATGACCTATGTCATCTTGGATAATGCGGTCTATGGCCTGACGAAAAAACAAACCTCCCCCACCTCGCCCATCGGGTTCAAGTCCAAGACCGATCCGACCGGCGCGATCGATCGTCCGATCAACCCGATGCGCACCCTCGTCACCGGCGGGGCCACCTTTGTCGCGCGCAGTCACGCCGCCCAGATCGGCCACATGACCGAGATGCTGGAGCGCGCCGGACGCCACAATGGCTTTTCCGTGGTGGAGATCCTCTCCGAGTGCGTCGAGTTCAATGATGGGGCCTTCGATGCCGCCGTGCCGCGCAAAGGCGGCAAGTTTGAAACCATCGAGCTGAAGAAAAATGACGGCACGCCCGAGGATGAACTCCGCCACGACCCGACCGACGAAGTCGCCGCCTTCAAGCTCGCGAACCTCGAGTGGCCGGGCAAGTTTGGCGTCTTCTACCAGGTGCAGCGCCCGACCAAGAACGAGCTGGAAGCCGGTCTCGTCGCCCGCGCCCGCGAGAAAACCAAGCACGCTTCCGATCTCGAACTGCTCAAAGGCACCTTCGCCCGGATGCGGTGACGGCACGGCGTTGAATTTCAATGTGGGCGGGGTGTCCCCGCCCCGCATTCAGGCGATGTCGGCCGGAGGGCGCGCGTCCCTGCGCGCCGAGCTCATCATACGCCGATCGAGTCTCGGCTATTATACTGACGTTATGAAAACGAGTATGTCAGTTTTGGCGGGCCCGTCTCCTGACGGGCCGCGGTCGGTCGGGAGACCGACCCTCCATCAGATCAGTCAGGCTATTACGCGAACCTCAATCGGTGAGCCCAGAACGGCCCGCAGGGACGCGGGCCCTCCGGCCCCGCCCGGCTTTGAGTTGCACGTCCGACCGCGCTGGCTAGCGTGACGGCCTCGTGCACCCTTCCACCATCATCGCCCCGGGCTGCGCACCCGCCCCGTCCGGCCGCCAAGTCTTCCGCGTCCGCGGCCTCACCAAGGTCTATGGCACGGGCACGGCGCAGGTCCGCGCCTTGGCCGGCGTCGACCTCGACCTCCACGAGGGTGAACTGGTCGTGCTCCTCGGCCCTTCCGGCTCGGGCAAGACCACCCTCCTCAACCAACTCGGCGGCCTTGATCTCCCGACCGCCGGAGAACTCCGCTATCGCGACATCGACCTCACCCAGGCGGACGAGGAACAGCTCACCCGCTACCGCCGCAACTCGGTGGGCTTTATTTTTCAGTTTTATAATCTCATCCCCAGCCTGACCGCGCGCGAAAACGTCGGTCTGATCACCGAGATTGCCCGCGATCCCATGGCGGCCGAGACGGCCTTGGAGCTGGTCGGCCTCGCGCCGCGGATGGATCACTTCCCGGCCCAACTCTCCGGCGGTGAACAGCAACGGGTCGCCATCGCCCGGGCCATTGCCAAACGCCCCGAGGTCCTGCTCTGCGACGAGCCCACCGGGGCGCTCGATGTCCGCACCGGCATCGTCGTCCTGGAAGCCATCGAGCGCGCCAACCGCGAGCTCGGCACGCTCACGATCCTCATCACCCACAACGCCGTCATGGCCGGGATGGCCGACCGCGTCATCCATTTCTCCGACGGTCGCGTCCTGAGCCAGCACCGCAATGCCACGCGGGCCGCGCCAGCGACGCTGCGGTGGTGAAAAACAGAGTTGGCCCGCGGAACACACGGAATACACCGAATGAAATTCTCTCCTGCATGTCATCCTGAGCGGAGCGAAGGATCCAGTGGCACGACCGCTTACGCATGTAACGCTGGATTCTTCGCTATGCTCAGAATGACAAACCTGGGATATTTTTGCGCATCTTGTGCTTTTTGTGGCCATTTCTCCCTGACACTTCCGTGTCTTCAGTGTGTTCCGTGGGCAACCTACTGATCCTTGTATGCTGCCCCACCTCGACCGCAAACTTTTCCGCGACCTGAAGCGCCTCAAGGGCCAGGCCGGGGCGGTGTCGCTGGTCATGGCCTGCGGCCTGGCGATGCTCATCATGGCGCGGAGCCTGATCCACTCGCTCGAGTCGACCCGCGCGGAGTATTACCAGACCAACCATTTCGCCGACGTTTTCGGCTCGCTCAAGCGGGCCCCCAACCACCTCGCTGACCGCATCCGGGACCTCCCGGGGGTCGCCAGCGTGCAGACGGACCTCTCGGTGGCGGTCACCCTCGACCTGCCCGGCATCGCCGAGCCCGCCAGTGGCCTCGTGCGTTCGCTGCCGGATTTTGGCGAACCCGCGCTGAACCGCCTCTTTCTGCGCAGCGGCCGCTGGCTGTCGCCCGGCTCACGCGGCGAGGCGCTGGTCAGCGAGGCCTTCGCGAAAGCCAATGCCCTGCAGCCCGGCGACACCGTCACCGCGCTCCTCAACGGCCGGCGCCAGACGTTTCGCCTCATGGGCATTGTGCTGTCGCCGGAATACATCTTCGAGTCGCGCCCCGGTGCCGCCCTGCCCGACCCGCGCACCTTCGGGATTTTCTGGATGCCCTACAAGGAGGTGGCGACCGCGTGGGATCTGTACGGGGCCTTCAACCGCATCTCGCTCACCCTCGCCCCGGGCGCGGATGAAAAGCCCCTCATCGCCGCACTCGACCGCCTGCTCCGGCCCTACGGCGGCTTCGGCGCCTTCGGGCGCAAGGACCACCCGTCGCACATCCGCGTCACCGACGAGATTCGCGTGCTCACGATTCTCTCCATTGGGTTTCCTGCGGTGTTCCTCAGCGTGGCGGCGTTCATGACCAACGCCGTGCTCACGCGCCTGCTCTCCCTCCAGCGCGAGCAGATCGCCATTCTCAAGGCCTTTGGGTTCACCAACCGGCAGATTGTCGTCCACTATCTGAAATTCGCCTTTGTCATGGTGGCGGGTGGCGTCCTCTTCGGTTTGGTCGGCGGCATCGGCCTCGGTCACAAGCTGGTCGTGATGTATGAGCTGTTTTTCCGCTTCCCCGACCTCCACTTCCGGCTCGATCCCGTCGCGGTGACCGTCGCGCTCACCGTCGGCCTCGGCACGGTGACCCTCGGCGTGCTCGGCGCTGTGCGCTCGGCCGCGCAACTGCCGCCCGCCGAGGCGATGCGCCCCGAGCCCCCGGCCAATTTCCGGCCGGCCTTCATCGAACGCACCGGCGTGGCGAAGCTGCTCTCCCACTCGTTCCGCATCGCCGTGCGCAACCTCGAGCGCCGCCCCGTCCAGGCGCTCTTCACCATCGCCGGCCTCGCCCTCGCCACCGCACTCCTGATTCTGCCCAACACGTTCAAGGCCGGCATTCGCGAGGTGCTCGATTTTCAATGGGACGTCGTGCAGCGCCAGGATCTCAACCTCGGCCTCGTCGAGCCCTCGTCCGCACGCCTCGCCCACGAACTGGCGCAATTACCGGGCGTCATCAGCCTCGAGCCTGCGCGCAATTCCGCCGTACGCATTCATTTTCAGGGCCGCAGCCGCCAGATCGGCCTGCGCAGCCTGCTGCCCGGGGGACAGCACAGCCGGGCCGTTGATTTTTCCGGCCGTGAAATCCCCCCACCGCCCCACGGGGTCATACTCTCGGCCAAACTCGCCACCGTCCTCGGCGCCAAGGTGGGCGACACGATCATCCTCGAGGCGCTCGAGGGCCGCCGACCGGTGCTGAACATCCCCTTGGTGGCGCTGGCCGAGGATTTCACCGGCATCGCGGCCTACATGGACCTGCACGCCATCAACCGCTTCCTGGGCGAAGGGGACGTCATCACCGGCGCCAGCATCGGCCTCGATCTGTCCCGCCGCGCGGAGTTTCTGGCGGCGTTGAAGGAAATCCCGCGCGTCAGCACCGTCGCCATCAAGGAGACCATGCGCCAAAGTTTCCGGGAAACCACCGCCAAGAGCATGGGGCTGATCCAGAGCATCTACCTGACCTTCGCCGTCATCGTCGCCTTCGGGGTCATCTACAACAACGCCCGCATCTCGCTCGCGGAACGCGCCCGTGAGCTGGCCACGCTGCGCGTCATCGGCATGACGCAGCGCGAGGTCGGCGCCATCCTCGTGGTGGAACTGGTCATCCTCGCCCTGATCGCCGTACCGTGCGGATTGCTGATGGGCACGGCCCTGACCACCTTCATCGTCGGCTCCGTCAACACCGAGACGATCCGCCTGCCCCTGGTGTTCACCGCTTACACGTATTCGTTCGCCGTCATCACGGTCACCCTCGCCTCCACGATCTCCGCCCTCTTCGTCCTCCGCAAATTGAGGCAACTCGATCTCATTGCCACGCTCAAAGCCCCGGAGTAAAACTGGCCCGCGAAACACACGAAATGAACGCCTCATCCCCTGCTCCGAAAAACGTCCGACCCTTCCGCTGGCTGCCCTACGCCGGCGGAGCCATATTGCTTGCCCTGCTCGCCTTCGGCCTGCGCCCAAAACCGGCGACCGTTGAAACTGCGCGTGCGATCACGGGCGCATTGCGCGCCACGGTCAGCGAAGAGGGCAAGACCCGCATCCGCCAGCGCTACGTGGTGTCTTCCCCTGTCACGGGCCAATTGCGCCGCGTGCCTTTCAAGCCCGGCGCGGAAATCACGCCCGACTCGATTGTTGCCGTCATCGAACCGATGGCCGCCTCGCCGCTCGACCCGCGCAGCCGCGCGCTGGCCGAAGCCCGCCGCACCGCCACCACCGCCGCCCTGGCAAAAAGCCGCACTGCCCACGAACTCGCCACCAACGAACTCCGCCGCACGGAGCGCATGTTTGGCGATAAAACCGTTTCCCCCCAGGATCTCGAATCCAGCCAAATGCGCGAGACCGCCGCGGCCCGCGACCTGATCGCGGCCGAAGGTGCGCTGCGTTCCGCCGAGGCCGAATTGGCCGAGGCTGGCCCCGGTCGCCGTGATACGAAGCTGGTGGAAGTTCGCGCCCCCGTGGCCGGCCGCGTGCTCCATGTCTTCCAGGAAAGCGAACGCCCGATCGCCGCCGGCACGCCGGTGCTCGACGTGGGCGATCCCGCCGATTTGGAAGTCGTGATCGAACTCCTGTCGCGCGATGGCGCCGCGCTCTCGGCCGGCACCCGCGTCGAACTTGAGCAATGGGGCGGGGCAAAGCCGCTCGAAGCCCGGGTGCGCCTGGTCGAGCCCGCCGCCTTCACCAAAATCTCCGCCCTCGGCGTCGAGGAGCAACGCGTCAACGTGGTGGCGGATATCGTCACTCCCCTCACCGAACGCCTTACCTTGGGCGATAACTTCCGCGTCGAAGCGCGCGTCATTGTCTGGGAGAACGAACAGGTGCTGAAAGTTCCGGTGTCGGCGCTCTTCCGCCGCGGCTCCGACTGGTCCGCCTTCGTCGTACGGGACGGCCGCGCGGTGCTCGTGCCGGTGCAAGCGGGTCATTCCAGCGGCACCGAAACGCAAGTGCTCGGCGGCCTGCAGGAAGGCGACGAGGTCGTCCTCTACCCCGGCGACCGCGTGGCGGACGGGATGCGGGTGAATCCGGTGAAGATTTGAGCTGCCACCCATTAGCCACAGGCCTCCGGCCCTGTGGGGGTTCGGCTAGAATGCCAATCCGGCAGGCAGGGACGCCTGCCGCGACCGAAGACAATTCCGGGCTGGCGCCCCGCTGGACCCCCGGCAAGCTCCCGGCCCATGCAGCCCGCCCCGGCCCGCGAGGCCACCCGCCTCAGCGAAATCTCCCCGCAGCAGTGGAAGTCCGGCATCGCCGCCTGGCTGGGCTGGATGTTCGACGGGTTGGAACTCCATCTCTACACACTGGTCGCGGCGCCGCTCGTGGTTCACCTGCTCGGGGTCGCCAGCGCCGCCGATCCCGCGGTCAAAGAGAAGAGCGCCTACATCCAGGCGGCCTTTCTCATCGGCTGGGCCGTGGGCGGCGCGTTCTTCGGCCGGCTCGGTGATTTGCTCGGCCGCAGCCGGGCGCTGGCCCTGACGGTGCTGACCTATGCGATCTGCACGGGGCTGTGCGCGTTTGCGCAGACGTGGTGGCAGCTGATGATTTTCCGTTTCGTCGCCGCCCTCGGCATTGGCGGCGAATGGGCCGTGGGCGCCGCCCTCATCGCGGAGACCTGGCCACGCGCGTGGCGGCCGTGGCTCGCCGCCGTGCTGCAGAGCGGCGTGAACCTCGGCATTTTGGTGGCCGCGGCGGTCGTCTGGCTGCTCGCCCAACTGCCCCACCCGCCGGCGGAGCGTTTTGTGTTTCTCGTCGG
>JANMVS010000491.1:0-5687 GCA_031392885.1 Verrucomicrobiota bacterium | reverse complement strand
CTGTCGCCCGCAGCCGGTGCGGAGACCGGCCCTCCAGCTGGCTACCCCCGTCGGAGAAACACTAGTTTGAAGACACTTCCTAATGTATTAGCACGACTACGCCCAAAGTCCCGGTCTGCCCTTCAGTTGCGTGCGTTTACCGGAGATGGACAAAGCCATCGTGCCCGCTTAAGCCTCACGCTATGCCCGGACCAACTCAAGTCGTTGCAGCGCTGAAGTGTCGCCCGTCGACGGCCACTCCTGCCCGCCGAACCCCGTGAAGCGTTTATCCACCATCGGGCAATTCTGCCTGCCGACGGCCCTGCTGGCCTTTGGTTTGCTCGCCGGACCGGGCTGCACTACGCTGAAGCACACCGCGGTCAACCAGCTGGGCAACGCGCTCGCCGAGAGCAGCTCAGGATTCGCGACCGACGATGATCCCGAACTCATCCGCGCCGCGGCCCCGTTCAGCTTGAAACTCATTGAGAGCCTGCTGGCCGAAACGCCCGCGCATCGCGGGCTGCGGCTCGCGGCCGCCAGCGGGTTTGCCCAGTACGCTTATGTGTTTTTGGAGCAGGACGCCGACCTCCTGGCCGATCAGGATTATGCCGGCGCCAGTCTGCTGCGCACCCGGGCGCGGCGGCTCTACCTGCGCGCGCGCGACCACGGATTGCGCGGGCTGGAGGCGACCCATGAAGGATTCCTGCGCCAACTCCGGGCCGACCCGAAGGCGGCGGTGCGCATCGCGGTCGCCGCCGATGTGCCTTTGCTTTTCTGGACCGCTGCCGCCTGGGGTGCCGCGATCACTCTCTCCAAGGACAACGCCGATCTGATCGCCGACCAGGTGCGGGTCGAGGCCCTGATCGACCGCGCCCTTGAACTGGACGAACGCTTCGAGGCTGGGGCGATCCACGCGTTTCTCATCCCCTACGAAATGGCGCGACAAGGTGCGGCCGGCGCTCCGGCGGCGCGGGCGCGGGCGCACTTTGATCGTGCCATGGAGTTGTGTGCTGGCGGGCAGGCCGCGCCGTTGGTCAGCCTGGCCGAGGCCGTGGCCGTGCCGCAGCAGGACCGCGCGGAATTCCAGGCCTTGCTGCAGCGGGCTTTGGCCATTGATCCCGCCGCGCATCCGGAGTGGCGACTAATTAACCTCGTCATGCAGCGTCGCGCCCGCTGGTTGCTGGCGCGCACCGACGAACTGATCTTGCCCGAGGTCAATCTCCCTGTTCCAAAAGAGACGCCATGAAACATCGCTTCCTGCCCGGTGCCCTGCTGCTGGCCCTGACCCTGCCGCTCATTGCCGCCGTCGGTGCCGCCGAAACGGTCGAGATCAAGCTGGCCACAATTATGCCCGTTGGCACTTCGGGCTACCAAAACCTGATGGAGATGCGCGCGGCCTGGCAAAAGGCGGCGGGACCGGCGGTGAAGCTCACCATCTATGCCGGCATGGCCGACGGTGAACCGCTGCTGGTGAAGAAAATGCGCGCGCGGCAAATCAACGCCGCCTTGCTCACGGCCGTCGGGCTCTCCGAAATCGACCGCTCGGTCTCCAGCCTCCAATTGATGCCGATGATTTTTCGCAACTGGAGCGAGGTGGACTACGTGCGCGAAAAAATCCGGCCCGAACTCGAGGCGCGCCTGCGCGCCAAGGGTTTCGAGGTGCTCTTTTGGGGCGACGCCGGTTGGGTGCGTTATTTCTCGAAGGAACCGGGCGCCCATCCGGACGACTACAAGAAGATGAAGCTGTTCGTCCTCGCGGGGGTGCCGCGCCAGATGGAGATCATGCGCGAACTCGGCTACCAGCCGGTCAGCCTGGAGACCGAGCAGATCCTGCCCGCCCTGACCACGGGGATGATCAACGTGGTGCCGGTGCCACCGTTTCTCGCCAACGCGCTCCAATTCAACCGGCAGGCCAAATACATGCTCGACATGTACTGGGTCCCCATCGTCGGCGCCGCCATCGTGCGGCGGGACGTCTGGGAAAAAATCGCCCCGGAACTGCGCACCCAACTCCAGGCCATCGCCGCCGTCGCCGCGGGAAAAATCCGCACACAAACGCGCGCCGAGGATGACGAGGCCATCGTCGCCATGAAGAAGAACGGCCTGGTGGTCCAGCCGGCCACACCGGCGGTCCGGGCCGCCTGGCAGAAACTCGCGAAGCAGGCCTATCCCCTGATCCGCGGGCCGATCGTCCCGGCGGAAATTTTCGACCAAGTCCAGACCGCGCTCGCCGAGTTTCGCGCGACGCACCCTGACAGCACGCCCTGAGCGGGCCCCGGGCTCTGCTGTGCCGCACCCCTCGACCCAACGCGCATGAAGCCCGCAAGCCCGCCCTCGGCCGTCATCGCCGCTTCGCCAATCGGGGAGGCGGCCCCGCGCCGGTGGTGGCACCGGGGGGAGGACCTGACACTCGCTCTGCTGCTCGCCATCATGGTCACGTTGCCGCTGGCGGAAATCGTGCTGCGGAAATTTTCCACGGGAATTCCCAGCGCCCCCGATTTCCTGCGCCACCTCACGCTGCTGGTCGGCATGGTGGGTGGCGTGGTGGCGGCGCGGGACGGCCGGTTGCTTGCCCTCGCCACGGCGCCCGCCTTGCTGCGCGGGCGATGGAAGGGGGTCGCCCTGGTGTTCAACACCGGCGTGGCGGCGGCGGTCACGGCATTCCTTTGTGTGGCGAGCTTCCAATTCGTGATGCAGGAACGGGAAGCCGGCAGCACCCTCGCCTATGGCATTCCGCTTTGGAGTATCCAGGCGGCGATGCCGATCGGATTCGGCCTGGTCTGTCTGCGACTCATCTGGCGGGCGGCAGAAACGTGGTCGCGGCGCATCTTCACCCTCGTGCTGGCGACGGCTTTTGCTCTGGTCGTCATTTTTCCACCGCTCGCGATCCCGAGCCTGACCCTGCCCGCCCTGGCGGCGCTGCTCGCGGCCACCGCGCTGGGCGCCCCGATCTTCGTCGCACTCGGCGGCGCCGCGATGATCCTCTTTTGGGGCCGCGACGTTCCGATCGCGGCCGTGTCGGTCGAGCATTACGGTCTGGTGACGAATCCGGCCCTGCCCTCCATTCCCCTTTTCACGCTCGCGGGCTACTTCATGGCGGAGGGCGGGGCGTCCCAGCGACTGGTCCGCGTGTTTCAGGCCCTCGTCGGCTGGTTCCGCGGCGGACCGGCGATCGCCACGGCCCTGATCTGCGCGTTCTTCACTTCGTTTACCGGCGGTTCCGGCGTCACCATTCTCGCGCTGGGCGGCCTGCTCATGCCCGTGCTCATCGCGGCGCGGTATTCGGAACGCGACGCTCTCGGGCTCGTGACCGGGGCTGGCTCGCTCGGAATTTTGCTGCCGCCGTGCCTGCCGGTGATCCTCTACGCCATTCTCGCCAAGGTGGACATCAAGGAAATGTTCCTCGCCGGACTGATGCCGGCCCTGCTGTTGATCGCGATGACCTGCGGCTGGGGCGTGTGGGCCGGCCGCAAGGCGCCGGCGGGCTCGCAACACTTCCAACTCGGCGAGGCCGGCCGCGCCATCTGGGAGGCCAAATGGGAGCTGATGCTGCCGGTCGTATCGATCGTCGCCCTGTTCGGCGGCTGGGCTACACCGGTCGAGGCGGCGGCGGTGACGGCGTTCTATGCGTTTCTCGTCGCGGTGGTGATTCAGCGCGACCTCGGGATTTTCCGGGACTGCCCGCGGGTGATGACGGAGGCCGGCGTGCTCGTCGGCGGGATTCTGCTGATCCTGGGCGTCGCGCTGGGACTGACCAACTACCTGGTCGACGCCCAGATCCCCGACCGGTTGGCCGAATGGTCGGCCATCCACGTGCAGTCGCGCTGGGTTTTCCTGCTGGGCCTGAATGTGGCGCTCCTGTTCATCGGCGGATTGGTGGAGATTTATGCCGCGATCGTGGTCGTCGTGCCCTTGCTCATCCCCATCGGGGCGCGACTGGGGATCGATCCCCTGCATCTGGGCATCATCTTTCTGGCGAACATGGAACTCAGCTTCCTGGCGCCACCGGTTGGGCTGAACCTGCTGCTGGCGTCCTACCGGATGAACAAGCCAATGTCCGAGGTGACCCGCGCCGTTCTGCCGTTGCTCGGCGTGCGCTTTATCGGCGTGCTGCTGATCACCTACGTGCCATGGATTTCCCTGATTCTACCGCACTGGCTGCGGTGAGACCAGCCGGGGTGACCGCGCCAAGGTCAAGCTCCGTCAGCCGGCGGGAATGCATTGGGGGGCCAGGGTGCAACCAATCAGCTTGCACGGCAGCCGCGGGCTCTATCTTATTTTGCCATTCCTCCGGTCTAACCAGAAGAGCTCACTTCACATTTCGTCCAGGACATGAACAACGTATTTGAAAATGACGAAGTCCGGACGTTTGAGCTGTTGCGGCGCTCCAAGTCCACCGGACTTTCCGACGAGCAACTGGAGCAGATGCGATTGGCCAAGTACGACGCCACCGGCCGCCAGGCCAACATTCTCGTGGTCGATGATTCCGAAGACCTCCGCACGATTGTCGTGCTGACGCTCCGCGCCCTTGGGTACGAGAACATCACCGAGGCCGCGAACGGCCAAATCGCCCTCGACCTGCTGGCGAAGCGACAGTTCGACCTCATGCTGCTCGACATCGAAATGCCCCGGGTGGACGGCTTTGGGGTCCTCACGGCTTTGAAGCGCGAGGTCAACCGACCCTACATGCCGGTCATCGTTGCCTCGGGCATTGACCAACTCGACGCCGTCGTGCGCTGCATCGAACTAGGCGCGGAAGATTTTTTGCCCAAGCCGGTCAATTCCGTGATCCTCAATGCGCGGATCACCGCCTCGCTGGAGCGCAAGCGGCTGCTCGATCTGGAACGGCTCCGGCACATCCAGTTGGAGGAGGAGAAAGAGCTGCTCGGCATTGAAAAGGAAAAATCCGAACGGCTGCTGCTCAACATTCTGCCCAAGGCGATTGCAGAACGTCTCAAGCAGGGCGAGCGCACCATTGCCGATCGCTATGCCGCGGTCACCATCCTTTTTGCCGATCTGGTTGATTTCACCACCCTGACCAGCCAGACCGACCCCGGGGATCTGGTTTCCCTGCTCAACGACCTGTTCTCCCGCTTTGACCAGCTCGCCGACCACCATGGCCTGGAAAAAATCAAGACCATCGGCGACAGTTACATGGTGGTCGGGGGCCTGCCCGAGCCCCGCGCCAACCACGCCGAGGCCGTCGCCGAGATGGCCCTGGGCATGTTGCGCGCCATCGCCGACCTCAACCGGGAGCGCGGCTCCACCCTCAGCCTGCGGATCGGGATGAATTCCGGTCCCGTCGTGGCGGGGGTCATCGGTCACAAAAAATTCACCTACGATCTGTGGGGCGCGGCGGTCAATCTCGCCAACCGCATGCAGTCCTCGGGCGTGACCAACCGCGTCAATGTCCCCGCGGGCACCTACGAACTGCTGCGGGATAAATTCGATTTGACCGAGCGCGGCCTGGTCTCCTGCAAAGGCCTCGGCGAAATCACCACCTACCTGCTCGACGGGAAGAAAGTGAAGTGAGCGCCTGAAACCGCAGCCGGGCGCTGGAGATGGAGTGGTCGCGGCCCTCGGCCGGGACCATGCCGCCCCGGCTGCAAAACACGTTTTGCCCGTGACGGAACGCAGCCGGACCGCATTCGACTTTAGCCTTTATTCCTCAGAAGGACAATCAGATCGCCCATACCAATCGCCCTAGC
>JANMVS010000462.1:0-3501 GCA_031392885.1 Verrucomicrobiota bacterium | reverse complement strand
ACCCTCGCCGCCCTTCGCATCAGCGAAGCGAATCCCAACCACCACCTCTGGAATAACAACGGAACGTGGTTTTTGCATTACACGGTCTACCCGACCCCGTTCACCAAGGAGCGCATCCGCCGCTCTCTGGGCACGAAATGTGTCACGACCGCCCGCGAGCGGCGCGACCAGTTTTTCAATCATCTCGCGAAGCAGACCAGCGCGCCCGCCGTCACCGGCCAGGTCGCGGTCGCCTGATACTTTTCCACTCATGGAAACGAGGGGCCGGCCGCAAGGCCTGCCCCTTTTTTAACGTGAAATAGGCAGGGTGAGTCGTTCCCGACTAGCCGCGGCACTTCTAGAGTATGACGGACGGTCGCTTTGCTCGGTAAGCCCTACCTTACGGGATCCGCAGCTGCATACCAACGCGGAGCGTACTCGAACCCTGCAGCAAGTCGCGGTTGGCCTGAAAGATTTCCTGCCAGCGACCCGGCGTGCCGTAGTAACGCAGGCTGATGCGCGAAAGCGAATCGCCCTCCGTCACGGTGTGATAGCGCACCTCGGGCGTCGGGGCGGAAGCTGCCCGTACCGGACGCACCGGCACGATGCCGCCGGCTGCAATGGTCGCCGCCGGGGTGCCGAGCCGGGCCGTCGAGGCAATCTGGTCCAGGGTGCTTTGGGCTTGGTTGAGGCGCGCGGCGAGGGCGCCATTCTCCGTCCGCAATTGGGTGATGATCGCAACCCGCTCACGTTCCTGCGCGGTGTTCGCCTCGACCATCCGGGACTGAGCCGTGCGGGCGCTTTCCAACTCGCGCCGCATTTGCCCCAGCTGAGCGGTTACGGCGTCGATGTTCTGCTGCGCGCCGCGTTCGGCCTCGACCCGTTGCTGCTCCGCGCTGCGCCCGCTTTGGGTCAGGCGAGTGATATCCGCGCGGTAGGATTCCACCAGCCGCCGCATGTCCTCGCGTTCCAGTTCAAGCTTGGTGTTCGCCTGGGTTAATTCCGCGGCCGTGGCGTTATGCGCCTCGGAGGCTTTCTCCGCATCCGTCGTCCGGCTTTGGAGGGACAGGAGTTCCGCCTGGGTCTTATCCGCCATCTGCTGGCTGGCCGTGAGCTGCGCCGTGGCCTCGGCCTTCTCCTTCTGTAATGCGTCCACTTCCTGCTGGCTCTTCATCAGCTGGGTGCCGACGGCCTCCAACCGCTCCTGCAGGGCGGCCTTCTCCTCGGCCAAGCCGGGCAGGACCGTCGCGACCTTGCGGGCATCCTCCAACTGCTGCTTAAAGGACTCCCGCTCGGTGGCGAGTCGCTGGTTATCGTCCGTCAGCTTCTGGTTTTGCCGGTGCATTTCATCCGCGCCGGTGGTGAGATCGCGTACCTTGGATTGCAACTGGTCAAACTGGGCCTGGTCGACGGTCGGCTGCTCCGACTGTTTCGCGCTCAGCAGGGCGCGGTTGGCCTCAGTCAGGGACTTGTTCGTCTCCCGGGTGCGCTGCAACTGCGCGGCCAGGGTACCGATCTCCTTGGCCGTATTGTTGCGCTCGTCTTCCATCTGGCCTTCCAGCTCCTTCACGTGCGCCTGCAGCGTGCTGATCTCCATTTTGTAAGCGTCGGGTCGGGCCGCCGTGTCGGCCTGCGACTGCGCGGCCAGGGCGGCGGCGGTGGATTTGCGGGCGCTGTCCAAATCTTTGACCAGCCCATCATTCACGCCGGTCAATTCCGCCACTGCGGCGTTAAGCTTTTCGATGCTCAGGTTGGCTTCGGCGAACTCGCCCTGCAATTTCTTCGTATCCTCGCCGCCGTGCGTGCGAATGGTCCGGGCCTCCTCCAACTGCCGGTCCAACTCCGCCACGCGGGTCTGCAGCAGGGCGAGGTCGTGCCGGGTGCTACTGAGGGTGCCAGACAATTGCTCGCTGTCGCGGGCCAACTGGTCACGCTGCAGGAGCCCCGCCGCGGCTTCGTCCACCGTCTTGCTCAAGCGGCTATTCCCCGCACGCAAGGCGACCACTTCCGCCGCCTCGCTCCGGAGCTTGGTCAACTCAGTGCGGAGGGCTCCGATCTCATTCTCTCCCTGTTTCGCCCTCGCCAACTCCTTTTCGAGCCCGGCGTTAGCAGTCGTGAGTTCGGCCACCCTCGCGGCGTTTTTCTCCAAGGCGCCGCTGACCTCGGCGAGTTGCTTTTTCAAGTCATCCCGGCCGGCGGAGTCGGCAGATTTTTGCTGCGCGCGCCGCAGGTCGTTTTCCAGCGTGGTCACACGGGTCTGCGCCTGCCCGTAGTTCGCGTGTTCATTCGCCAGTTCGGCGGTAAGCGTCTGATTTTCCCGGGTCAGGCCTTCCGCCCGGTCTGACACTTCGGCCAGTTGCCGTTTGATCGGGCCGGCGGGCTCGACCGCCGGCTGGGCGGCATGGGCGGCGAGTGACTCTTCGGCCCGCCGGGTGCGCTCGGTCAGCGCACGATTGTCCGCCCCAAGCTGCTGCGTAATCTGCTCCTGGGCTCCAAGCGCCGCAACCGCATCGGCCGCCTGTTTATCCGCCTGGGCCAGTTTCTGCCGCAGCGCGGCGGTTTCCGCGTCCGTCGACTGAATGGCCGCGGTTTTTTCCTGCACAATTTTGTCGAGGCCGGCCTTCTCGACCTGCAGGGCCTGCACCTGCTGCCGGACCTGCGCCAGCTGGGGCGCCAGTGGATCGGCGGGGGGGGCAGACGGGGGCGATTTTTCCAATGCTGCGATCCGGGCGGCCAGCAGGTTGTTCTCGGTCTGCAGCCGCGCGGCTTCCGCCGCCGCCAGCGCGGCCTTGCTGGTCAACTGGCCGACTTGGTCGCTGGCGGCATCCGCTGACTGCCGGGTGGAGCGCAATTGCTGGATCTGCTCGTTCAGCCGGGTAATTTCGCTGCGCGCTTCGTTCAACTGGCCGGTGAGATTCTGGGCGTCGCTGACCGCCGAGTCACGCTGGCCCTGCAAGCGGGCATTGTTGGTGTCCACGCGCTGGTTTTCCGAGCGCATTTCGGCGGTGGCGGCGTTATCCGTCCCCGCGGCGGCGGCCGGCTGGCCGGCTTGGCTGCGCAGGGTGCGCAGCTGCTGGTTGAGCGAGAGCAGCTCACGCGTCGAGCGTTTCACCTCGTCATTCAACCGCGCATTGTCGCGCTGCAGGTTGGTGAGGGAGGACGCCAGGTCCCCAGGCGGCGCCGAATTCCGATCGATCGCCGGGCCGGTGGCCGGGACCGGTTTGGCGGCGGCGCGGGTTTCGTTTTCCAGCTGCACCCGGGCGTTGGTTTCCGTCAGTTGCTGGTGGGCCTGCTTCAACTGGCCGAGCGAACCCGTGGCCTCGGCCACTTGGGCGGTCAACGCCCCAATCACGCCCTGCAACCGGGCAGCCTCCCCCGCTGGCGTGGTCGTTTTTTGCTGTTCCAGCTCCTGCCACGCATCCTTGACCTGGACCGCCAGCAGCGCGGTTTTGCTCTCGGCCTCGGTCTTTTCGACGGTGAGCGACTGCACCTGCTCGGCGAGCCGGCGGCTCTGCTCGCGCA
>JANMVS010000325.1:0-3957 GCA_031392885.1 Verrucomicrobiota bacterium | reverse complement strand
CCTCGCCGGACTGTTTTTTTGGTTATCCGGACGCCAACCCGCCGCGCCAGATCCGCGTGCGCTGGCCGGCCGGTGTCGTCACGCGCCACGAGGTTCCGCCGCAGGCGAAGGTGGTCACCTTGTCTGCGCCGGCGAAGTAAGACGGAGACTTTAAATGGTAGGGCGAGTCCTCCGGATGAGCCGTGCGGCCGAGCGACTCGTCGGGAACGACTCGTCCTACCAATTGAGTAGAAAACGCAGTTGAAGCCCAGTTGTCACTTCTATGGGCAATACCAACGTCCCATGATATCTGGACTTTAGCCTTCGGAGGGCTCGCGTCCCTGCGAGCCGGCCCGCAGAGCCGCGGGCCCTCCCGAGGATGACAGACGGTCGGCTTCGCTCGGTACGCCCTACCTCAGCTTGACCGCATTTCGATTCAGGGCAGCGGGCGGCCGAATTGCTGCTGAAAGGCCTGCCGGATGCTGTTGATGGCCTGCGGCGGGGTGGCGGGTTGCAGGCGCACGCGGTTCCACCAGCCCCTCGCCCCTCCCTCGTCACCCTGACTGATCGCAATCAGGGCCAGCGTCGCCAGGGCGATGGGATGATCGGGCTGTTTGCGCAAGGCCTCCCGCAAGGCACCCGTGGCCTCCTCCACGCGGCCGGTGGAAAAATAAACGGTGGCCAGTTCCACCAACGGGGAGGCCTCGCTGGGTCGCAGCCGATAGCTCTCGCGAAACTCCGCGATCGCCTCCTCCGGGCGGCCGGCCTGACTCCACCACCGGGCCCGCTCCAGATGCAGGCTCGGTGACAGCGGGCAGGCCGACAAGCCTTTGGCCAGGGTTTGCTCCGCCCGGACCGGTTCACCCATCGCATTGAGATTTTGCACCAGAAAGAGCCAGCAATCCGCGTCATCCGGAGTTGAGGCGACGGCCTTTTCCAAGTGTTCCCGGGCCAGGCGCAGATTGCCCTCCCGGGACAGCAAGGCCGCGAGCTGCCGGCGGTACGAACTGGTCGTGGGCGCAATCGCGATCGCCCGTTCCAGCAGGTGCCTGGTGGTCGCGGCATCACCGGCCGCGTTGGCCACCGCCGCGGCCACACTCAGCCGGTAGGCATCCTGGCATTCCTCCACCAGACTGGCGACCCACTCGTCCGTCAGGTCGGAAAATTCGCGTTTCCCAATCGCGGCTTTCAGCGTCGCCACTTCCGCCGTCTCGCCCAAATGCTCGCTCACGGTCACGAGCAGGGATAACGCGCCGATAAAATCCGGATGCGCGCTGATCGCCGCCCGGAGGTGTTCGCGCGCTTTTGTCCAGTCCGCGCCAACGAGCGCGCAGCGGGCCAACCCGAGCCGGGCATAGGGATTGCCCGGATCGCGGCCCAAGGCCAAAGCGTAGGCTTGGGCGGCGGCCGCCGTTTGATTGTCCTTCAGCAGAATATCGCCCAGCCGCAGTCGGGCCGGCAGATAATCGGGTGCCAGCACAACGGCGCGCTCCTCCCAGGGCCGGGCCTCCTCCAGCCGGCCGAACTCGGCCAAGATGCAGGCGGGCAGGTGCAGCCAGCGGGCATTGGCCGGGTCCAGCTGACGAAGCCCCGCATAACATTGCAGCGCCTCCGGGTAGAATCCATTGGCATGGTAGAGCCGGCTGAGCGTCACGAGCCCGGACGCCGGACGAAAATAACCCCGGGCTTTCCCCTCCCCCTGCGCGATTTTATCCACCAGCTCAGACGGCCAGGCGCCGAGTTCCGGCCGGTCCGGCAGGTGGCGGGCCACGATCGCGTGTTGCCGGGCGGCCCACCAGCCAGACCAACCCACCCCGAGCAAAACGACCATCAGCAGGGCGACCCACGCGAGGCGGGGACGATGGGCCGGCCGCGTTTTCATGGCGTGATTTTTTGGCGCCACAGGGTGAGCCGGCTCATGTGCTCGAAGGGGGGATAGGAGTAAAATGCCCCGGCCACGATGGCGGGCCGGCCCGAGCCATCGAGGTCGCCGGCCGCGCAAGACATGAGTTGGATCGGTTCGTGCGCCAGAATCTTCAGGGTGAAATTCATTTCCCCGTCATTCTTGAAATAGACCAGCGACGCCGCCTTGGGGTTCTTCCAATCATTGAAACTGCTGATGGCCACCACATCCATCGCCCCGTCCCCATCGACGTCCATCCCCACGGGACTGTAGGCTCCCCCGAGATCGCCGATGCGGTGATAGCGGAAAAAACCCTGGCCCAGATTTTCCAGCCATTGCAAGCCATGCCAGGGACGCCGGCCCGGATCGGCGTAGGCAAAGCCATCGCCATTGCTGTACAGGATGTCCGGACGCCCGTCGCGGTTCAGGTCGCACAGGCTGATCCCGCTGCTGCCAAAGTCCTCATTGGTGGAACCGAAGAGCTTTTTGTCCGTAAATTCACCATGGCCGTTGTTTTCAAACAGGTGGATTTCCTCGTACTGCTGGGAAACCACGGCGACGATGTCGAGGGTGCGGTCCCCGTTCATATCCGCCACGCACACGTTGATGGTGCCGGAGAGGCTGAGCAGGATGTGACTTTCAAACTGCCAGTTCCCGAGGTTTTTCATCCAGCGAATCTCGCCCTGGTCGTAGCCGAACTGGGCGACGGCCAGATCGAGTTTGCCGTCGCCGTCAAAATCGCCGGCCTGCACATCGGTCACCCGCGCGATATGTTCCGCGATCACATGCTTGGTGAAATGCTCGTGGCCGTCGTTCTCGAGGATGACGACCGAGCCGATCTTGTCATTATTCGGGAACAGCTCGCCCATGCAGGCGACCAGCAGATCGAGGTCGCCGTCCCCATCCATATCCACCGCCTCGACGTGCACGGGGCCGGCCAGATCGGTCATCAGGGTGCTTTCCACAAACTTTCCCGGTGCGACCTGGCGCAGCCAGACCACGGCCAGGAGCTTGTCATCGCAGGCGAGAATATCTTTCCGCCCGTCGCGATCGAGATCCACGATGGTGACGTGGGAAATCCACGGCTTGCCCTCGAAGGGCGCGCCGATCGATTCAGCGGCAAACCGGCCGAGATCTTCCGCGACCGGCGCCGGCTTGGGGGCGACGCTGGCCGTTTTGGTCGCGGGGCGGTCGCAACCCGCCGCCAGCAGGAGGAAGCACGCGAGGGCCAGGGTCCGGGGAGCAGAATGAAATCGCCACGAGTGTTTCATCAAAGCCCAGACAACAAGCTTGGCCGGATTGGGACGAGCAATTTTTCACCCCAGCGAACGGTGCGTGCGGTCCCGAGCTTGTTGACGGATCGAGGGCGGTGAGCCCGTCAGGAGTCGGCGGTCGCGGGAGGGCGCGCGGCTCTGCGCGCCGGGGCATGTTGCGCGTGCAATTCTCCCGAACAGCCCGCAGGGACGCGGGGACCTCCACGGGTGGCAGCATTAAACGCGATGCGTTGAGGTTGCCCAAGAAAAAGTCCGGCGGCTTGGGGCCGCCGGACTTGGAATTAGTCCTGAGTTAAACCGGTTTGAACCAGGCTTAGAAGTCGAATGTGTTGGTCAACTGCCAGGACAGGCCTTCCGCAATGCGGGAGAAGGCGGTCGTGCCGTCCGGGTTGATGCTGACCGGCACCAATCTCACGCTCTCCCCAATATTCCGCAGGTTGGCCTGGACCCGCCAGTTGATCTTTTCCGTCAACTTAAGCGTGTGGCCGACCCACAGGTCGAAATGCTTGTCGCTTTCGCCCTTCCAAGGCTTGGTGATGTCCAAAGCTTTGAGGGACGTGCTGTACTCATAACCGAGCACGCGCGCCTGCTCCCAGCGGTAGCCGCCGCCGATCCACGAACCCTTCAGCTTGCCATGATCGAAGTTGTAGGTGGTGACGGTGTTGAAGCGCCAGGGGGCGATTTCAGGGGCATTGCTGCCTTCCTGCGACTTGAAGACCGCGTAGGGGTCGAGGATCTCCCGCTTCCAATTTCCGCGGATGTTGTTGTCGGCGCCGCCACCCCACAGACGAATGTCACCGG
>JANMVS010000324.1:0-5499 GCA_031392885.1 Verrucomicrobiota bacterium | reverse complement strand
CCACAGGCTCAAACGATGCCCCCGGACGGAAATATCTCCAGTCAGTTCTCATTGGTGAGAACCACATACCTTCACGAAAGACACGAAAGGATGAAGATAGAACAAAACGAGGGAAGGCCTGGTGGCACTGAACAGTGAAGTCATGGATTGTTTGGAATTCCCTCTGAAGGTGTTCCTTTCGTGTCTTTAGTGAAGGTATGTGGTTCTCACCAATGAGAACTGACTGGAGATATTTCCGTCCGGGGGCATCGTTTGAGCCTGTGGGTGAGGAAGTGCAACACCAACAGGCGGCCCACGGGAGACGCTCGAGAAAAACATTGGGGTTACCCCCCGTTTTTGTGATTGAGCGCCGGCGCAAAGCACCCACATGGAGCACAAACTCCGCATGCCTGAATGCAATGTGTGCGCCTGCCCCCGGACGGCTGCTTTCAAAGAAGCAAAAGGAAAATACACCATGAAGGAGCAAAAAGAAAGCGCGGCTTTGGGCCGCATCATCGGGTTGGATCTCCACCCCGACGTGTTCAGTGCGGCGGGCTTGAGCGGCCGGGACGCCGCGACCGCCCAGCCGGTGCAACAGTGGGACCGATTGGCGACGGCCCAGTTGGAAGTTTGGGCGAAGACGCTCGGGGCCGGGGATCTGGTCGTGCTGGAAGCCAGCGGCAACAGCTTTGAAAGCTGCGAGCGGCTGAAGCGCTGCGGGGTGGCCACCGTCGTGCTGGAGAGTCAGCGCGCCGGGCAGATCCGCAAGACCTACTGCGCCAACGACCGCTCGGACGCGGTGAAGCTGGCGCGGATTTATCTGAGCGGCCTGGCGCACCCGGTCTGGCAGCCGGATGCGACGACCCGCGAGCGGCGGGAAGTGCTCCACGCCTACCGCAAGGCGGTCACGACAACGACGCGGACCCGGAATCGGCTCAAGAGCTTCCTCAGCGACCACGGCATCCGGCTCAAAGCGGGCGTCCGCCTGATCCAGGCCAGCGGCCAAAAGACGGTCCGCGGCTGCCGGGAGTGGTCCCCGCTGCAGTCGGTGCTTGTCGAGCAGATGCTGGAGGAACTGCAGTCGGCCGACGTCCGTCGCCACCAGCTCTCGGCTGTCATGGCGCAGGAGGTGGCGGCCGATCCCAAGCTGCTCCCCCTGGTGCGCCTGCTGGGCGTCCGCCATATCATCGCCTTTGCCATTGCCGCCGTGGTCGGGGACATCGCCCGCTTTGCCAACCCGAAGAAACTGGTCGCCTACCTCGGGCTGGCCCCGACGGTCGACCAAAGCGGCAACGGACCGCGCGGCCAGCAAGGGCTGGTGACCTTTGGTCGGGGCGACCTCCGCGCCTTGCTGACCCAGTCGGCCCAGAACGCACTCAATCAGCGCTCCAGCCCGCTGCACACCTGGGGCTGGAAGCTGTGCTTGCGCAAAGGCCACAAGAACGTCGCCATCGCCGCGATTGCGCGTAAACTGACCGTCAGCATCTGGTACATGCTGCGCGGCCTGTTCCCCCCGCTCAAACAGATCGATGCCAGCCTGCGCGTGAAGCTCGCCAAGATTGCCACCACCATCGGGGTGAAAACGATCCGTCATCTGGGTTACAAAACGAAGGCGGCCTTCATCGAGGAAAAAAACCAATGGCTATTGAATCCAGCTTGATTAACCACATGCCTGTTTTTCGTGGTGAAATTCATCTGCATTGTTCCGGCTCAGGGCCCCGAGCCGGTCGCGGGGCGGGGTCGTTGCGGCTCCAGTATACAGTTTGTCGTCAGCTATCATTCTGAGTGTGAAATGTTCGGGCTGGGGAAATTTTTGGCTTGGGGTTGCAGTCCAGCGCTTTGCCCTCAAGTTGGCGGCAACATTATGCGCATCGGCCTGGCCCAGATAAACCCCATCGTCGGCGACCTTACCGGCAACAGCCGGCGCATCCTCGACGCCTACCACGCCCTGGTGGCCCAGGGCGCCGAACTCGTGCTCTACCCTGAATTGGCGGTCTGCGGCTACCCGCCGCGTGATCTGCTCTTTAAAAAACGCTTTGTCTCCGACGTCGAGCAGGCCACGCAGGCCATCGCGGCCCAGATTGGCCGGGTGCCCGCCGTCATCGGCTACACCGAGGCCAACCTCACGGGGAAGGGTCGCGCCGCCTACAATTCCGCCGCCTTTTGCCTCCAGGGTAAAATCCTTACCTCCGCCCGCAAGTGCCTGCTGCCGACCTACGACGTCTTTGATGAGGACCGTTATTTCGAGCCCGCGCGCGAGCCGGTCATCGTGGAGTTCGCGGGCACCAAGATCGGACTCACTATCTGTGAGGACATCTGGGTCCATCCGCTCGTCCCGACGCGGCGATTGTACGACGTGGACCCGGTCAAATGGCTGCACGACCAGAAGGTCGATCTGCTGCTTAATCTTTCCGCCAGTCCGTGGTACGTGGCCAAGAACACGCTGCGGCGGACCTTGGTGGCGGATGCCGCCAAGGCCTGCGGTTGTCCCGCCGTTTATTGCAACGCCGTCGGCGGCAACGACGAACTTGTTTTCGAGGGCCGGAGTGTCGCCTGCGACGCCTCGGGCCGGATTCTCGGCGGCCTCGCGGCTTTCCGCGAAGAGCTGAAAGTGATCGAGGTCGGGCGAGCCGTCCCGCCGCGCCGCTCCTCGACAACGGCTCAGCCGGAGGTTTCGCCCTACCGGCACCCGACCTACGAACAACCCGAGCTCGCCGACATCTACGACGCCCTCGTGCTTGGCGTCCGTGACTACGCGCAGAAGACCGGCTTCAAGCAAGCCCTGCTCGGTCTCTCCGGCGGCATCGATTCCGCCCTGACCGCCGTGATTGCCGCCGAGGCGCTCGGACCGAAAAACGTGATCGGCGTGAGCCTGCCCTCGGTGATTTCCAGCCAGCACAGCCAGGATGACGCACGCAGCCTCGCCGCAAATCTCGGGATCGAGTTTCACACGATCACGATTGCCGACACGGTGGCCGCCGCCGAACAGACGCTCGGGCCGATCTTTGCCGGCCGGCCCCGGGACATCGCCGAGGAAAACATCCAGGCGCGCGCGCGCGGCCTCCTGCTCATGGCGATCTCCAACAAGTTTGGCGCGCTGCTGCTGACGACCGGCAACAAGAGTGAGCTGGCCGTCGGCTACTGCACCCTGTACGGCGACATGTGCGGCGGCCTCGCGGTCATCAGCGACGTATTCAAGATGCAGGTCTACGCGCTCTCCCGTTGGATCAACTCCGACTTGGCGGCGCGAACGGGCCGCCGGGAAATCATTCCCGCCTCCAGCCTTGAGAAGGCGCCCAGCGCCGAACTGCGCCCCGACCAGACCGACCAGGATAGTCTGCCGCCTTACGAGATCCTGGACGCCATCCTCAAGGGTTACGTGGAGGAAGGCCTGTCGCGCGCCGACCTGGTCGCGCAGGGCTTCGACGCGGCCGTCGTCAACGACGTTGTCCGCAAGGTTGACCTCAACGAATACAAGCGCAAGCAGGCCGCCCCCGGCCTGAAGATCACCCCGCTCGCCTTCGGCGTCGGCCGGCGCATTCCGATCGTGCAGAAATATGTGAGCTGAATTTTTGGTCACCACTAATCCACACTCATGGGCCACTAATGGAGAGAACTGATGACCACACCAACCAAACTGTATCAACAAGAGGGATATAATTTCATGGCCGCCGTATTCGACGTCCACACCGAGATGGGCCACGGCTTCCTCGAGGAAGTCTATCACGAGAGCCTTGAACTGGCACTAGACCGACGGGGCATTTCTTATGTTTCGAAACCCAGGCTTTCGCTTTTCTACAAGGGACAGCTGCTGAAGAAGCAGTACGAGGCTGACTTGATCGTGATCGACCAAATCATAGTGGAACTAAAGGCTGTCAAAACTCTCCTGCCCGAGCACGAGGCTCAGCTTATCAGCTATCTTAAGACTAACGGAAAACGGGTCGGTTACCTCATAAACTTCGGCTCATTCCCGAAACTCGAGTGGAAGCGATTCGTTCTCTAAATTAGCGGCCTATTAGTGTGCATTAAGTGGTTAAAGAAAATGTCTTCTCCAAACTCCGAATCCCTCTTCGCCCGCGCGCTCCAGCTCATCCCGGGCGGCGTCAACTCCCCGGTCCGCGCCTTCCGCTCCGTCGGCGGGACGCCGTTCTTCACGCAGGCCGCGCACGGGGCCACGCTCACCACGGCCGACGGCCGCGAACTGATCGACTTCGTCTGCACCTGGGGCCCGGCCATCCACGGTCACAATCATCCGCGCATCAGGGCCGCCATCGCCGCCGCGCTGGAGAATGGCACCTCCTTCGGCACGCCCAATCCCGCCGAGGTCGAGATGGCGGAGCTGATCGTGAAGTTCTTCCCGTCGATCCGGAAGGTCCGCCTGTGCAACAGCGGCACCGAGGCGACGATGTCCGCCATCCGGCTGGCGCGCGGCTTCACGCGGCGCGACAAAATCATCAAGTTCGCCGGCTGCTATCACGGTCATAGCGACTCCCTCCTGATCAAGGCCGGCTCCGGCGCGCTGACGCACGGCCATCCCGACAGCGCCGGCGTGCCGGCCTCCTTTGCGCGCGAGACGATCGTTCTCCCCTACAACGACCCGGCGGCGGTCGCCGCCGCCTTTGCCGCCAACCCCGGCCAGATTTCCTGCATCATTCTCGAGCCGTACATCGGCAACGTCGGCTTCATCAAACCCGACGCGGATTATCACCTGCACCTGCGCAAGGCCTGCACGGCGCATGGCGCGCTGCTGATCTTCGACGAAGTCATGACCGGTTTCCGGCTCGCCCGCGGCGGCGTGCAGGAGTTGGAGAGCCGGCAGATCTTCGCCCGGCATGCAACAGGTAGGGCGAGTCGTCCCGACGAGCCGCGCCCGGCTGACGGCTCATCCAGAGAATTCGCCCTACCCGCACAGGAGGCGCTGCATCCTGACGTCACCCCCGATCTCACCTGCCTCGGGAAAATCATCGGTGGCGGCTTGCCCGTCGGGGCCTTCGGCGGCCGCGCCGACATCATGGACCACCTCGCCCCGCTCGGGCCGGTTTATCAAGCCGGCACTCTGAGTGGCAACCCACTCGCCATGGCCGCGGGCATCGCCAGTCTGCAGATGCTCGACGAGTCGAATCCTTATGCGCGCCTCGACCAGCTCGGTCGCCAGGTCTGCGCCGCCGCGCTCGCCGCCGCCCGGACCAAGGGCCTGCCGCTGCAGGCCCCGCAGGTCGGCTCAATGTTCAGCCTCTTCTTCACCCCGACGCCGGTGCGCGACATGCCCACGGCGCTGGCCTCCGACGCCAAGCTCTTCGGCCGGTTCTTCCACGCCTGCCTCGCCGGCGGCGTTTACCTCCCGCCGAGCGCCTACGAGTCCTGGTTCCTGAGCACCGCCCATGAAGGCGCGGCCATCGACCGGGCTTGCGCAGTCATCACGAAGAGCATCGCCTCGCTGTAGGTGCTGGGTTGATTTTTCGCTGAAAAATCGGCTGCGGGCGTAGCATAGGCCTCCGCGCCTGTGGGTTTGCGATCGTT
>JANMVS010000416.1:0-11529 GCA_031392885.1 Verrucomicrobiota bacterium | reverse complement strand
AGGCCATCCGTTTCGCCGCGCGCAGGCGGACCACGGTCGCTCACTTTAAATGAGCGCGGCTTTTCGGTATTCATGGCAACCGCTCGAACGTCTCGCGCAGCGTGAGGCTCAGGCGGTCCTGCCGCGCCTGCATCTGCCGATAAAGGGGCAACCGCTTTTTTTCCGGGGCGCAACGCGTGCGTTCATTCACCGCCACCGCGTGCGCCGCCAGTGCGGCCAGGCTGGTCTTGTCCCCGGCGCGCAAACCCGTGCACCAGACGGCCTGCAGGGCGCCGCCGAGCGCCGCGCCTTCGTCCTCCACCATGGCAACGACGGGCACGCCGAAAATATCCGCCATGATCTGCCGCCAGGCGGCGGATTTGGCGCCGCCGCCGGTCAGACGGATTTCCTTGGGCTTGACCCCGAGCGTCGCCAGCCGGCGCAGGCCATAATTCAAACCCAGCGTCACGCCTTCCATCGCGGACCGGGCGAGATGACCCGGCGTGAGCGTGCGGCGGTTGAGACCATAGAGCACACCGGTGCCGTGCGGGACGTTGGGGGTGCGTTCGCCGTCGAGGTAAGGCACCAGCGTCAGGCCATCGGTTCCCGCGGGCGCGGCCGCCACGGCCTGCTCGAGCGCGGCGTGGTCCCAGCCGAAGAGGGCGCGGAATTGCTCGGTGACAAACGTGAGATTCATCGTGCACAACAGCGGCAGCCAGCCGCCGGTGGAGGAACAGAACGCCGCGATTTCGCCATTGGGATCGACGACCGGTTTGTTGCTGAAAGCGTAGATCGTGCCGCTCGTGCCGAGGCTGGCGGTGACGACCCCGGGCGTGACGTTGCCCGTGCCGATCGCGCCCATCATGTTGTCACCGCCACCGGCGCTGACGATGACGTCCGGGGAGAAACCGTATTTCGCCGCGAGCTCCGGCCTGAGCGTACCAGCCGCTTCGTGCGAACCGGACAGCGGCGGCAGCCAGTCGGCGAGATTTTTGTCGATGGCGTTGAGCGCGGCTTGGGACCACGAGCGCCGGTGGACATCAAGCAGGGCGGTGCCGGAAGCGTCGCCGGGCTCCATGAAGTAATTTCCGGTCAGATGGAAATTCAGGTAGTCGTGCGGCAGCAGGACATGGCGCAGCCGCTTGAAATTCGCCGGCTCGTGGCGTTTCAGCCAAAGAATCTTGGGCGCAGTGTAACCGGGCAAAAAGGGCAGGCCGGTCGAACGGATGACGGCTTTGGTCCCGCCGAGCTTTTTGGTGAGCAGCGCACACTCGGCCACGGTGGAGGTGTCGCACCACAGTTTGGCGGGGCGGATGACCTGGCCGCGCTCATCGAGCGGCACAAACCCATGTTGCTGGCCGGAGACGCCGATGCCGCGCACGCGGCGGCGGTCGATCTTGGCGGCGACTTCGCTGATGACGGTGTCGAGTGCGGTGGTCCATTGCTCCGGATGCTGCTCCATATGCCCGGCCGGCAGGCCGGCGAGCATGGCGTGGGGAGCGCGCGCCTCGGCGACGACCCGGCCGAGGTCGAGATCCAGGACGATGGCCTTGGTGCTTTGCGTGCCGCTGTCGATGCCGAGGTAGAGACTCATGGGGAAGGGGGGGTAAGATTCAGAGCGTTCTCTTTCTCGCACTCATTCTCGTTCTCCCGAACGGGGAGAGATGAGAGAATGATCAAGAGTACGAGAACGAGAATGAATGACACCAGTAACTTTTCAGAAGTGAAGTGGGCAGGGGCCGTTGCCCCCAACGGCCTTCGGGCGCCAGGCGGTTGAGGGCAACCGCCCCTACCATTTTCGTCGGCCGAAGCGTAGCCCCAGGCCTCTGGGCCGGTGGGGTTCGGCCGGCAGGGACGCCCGCCGCTACATCAAGGCGAATGCCATTATTAATAAGAACACTCAACCGTGCAGGTACGTATTGAGCAGATTTTCCAAATATTCCTGCTTGCCGGAACGGGGCACGGGTTCGCCGAGCTTCGTCAGGACGAGCTTTTCAAGTGACTTGAAGCTGGCCTTGCCGGTCTCGATGTCGCGACCGAAGCCGGAGTCAAACGAGCTGTAACGGTCGGCGACGAACTGCCCGAGCCGGCCGTCGGCGATGATCTGGCGCGCGAGCTTGAAGGCCAGGGCGTAGGCATCCATGCCGCCGATGTGGGCGTGGAACAGATCCTCGGCGTCGATGCTCGGGCGGCGGAGCTTGGCGTCGAAGTTGAGGCCGCCGGTACCGAGGCCGCCTGCGTTCAGGATGGAAACCATGGCGAGGGTCAGCTCCTTCACGTCGGTGTTGAACTGGTCGGTGTCCCAGCCGAGGAGCGGGTCGCCGGAATTGGCGTCGATGGAGCCGAGCATGCCCTGCGCGGCCGCCACCTCGATCTCGTGCTGGAAGCTGTGGCCGGCGAGCGTGGCGTGGTTGGTCTCGATGTTGAACTTGAAATGTTTCTCCAGGCCGTAGGTCCGGAGGAAGGCGATGCCGCTGGCGACATCGAAGTCGTACTGGTGCTTGGTCGGCTCCTTCGGTTTGGGCTCGATGAGGAACTGGCCCTTGAAGCCAATGCTCTTCGCGTAATCGAGCGCCAGATGCATGAATGCGGCCAAGTGGTCCTGCTCGCGCTTGAGGTTGGTGTTGAGGAGCGTCTCGTAGCCTTCGCGGCCGCCCCAGAAGACGTAGTTCTCGCCGCCGAGTTCCTTCGTCACCTCGAGCGCCTTTTTCACCTGCGCCGCGGCGTAGGCGAAGACATGGGCGTCGGGATTGGTCGCGGCGCCGCCCATGTAGCGTGGGTTGGAGAAGAGATTGGCCGTGCCCCAGAGCAGTTTGACGCCGGTCGCCTGCTGCAGGGACTTGGCGTGGGCGACGATCTGATCGAGGTTCCGATTCGACTCGGCGAGGGTCTGGCCCTCGGGGGCGATGTCGCGGTCATGGAAACACCAGAACGGCGACTCGATTTTCGTGAAAAACTCAAACGCGGCATCCAGGCGCACCTGGGCCACCGAGACGGGATCCTGGCCCGTTTCCCACGGACGCCGGATGGTGCCCGGACCGAAGGGGTCGGCGCCGGTGCCGCGGAACGAATGCCAGTAGGCGATGGAGAAGCGCAGGTGGGACTTGAGCGACCGGCCCTCGAACAGCTCGGCCGGATTGTAGTGCCGGAACGCCAGCGGGTTTTTGGCGCCGGGGCCGGCGTAAGCGATCGGCGGGATGCGGGGGAAGTGAGCGGAATTTTTTTTCATGCGGAGTGGCAAGGGACAGGATCATACTCGAAACCGCCGGCCCGCGAGTAGTAAAGATCCATATATTTCTTTTGATATTTAACACACCCACGGCAACGCTGGCCGGCCCATGAGCCCGCGCGTGAAACCCCGACTCCGGGTGGCCCTGCTGATCGAAACCTCGAACCGGTATGGGCGCGATCTGCTGCACGGGGTGCATGACTGGGTGAGCGCCGGCGAGCACTGGTCGATCCGGCTGACCGAGCAGGCGCGGCGCGCCCCCTTGCCGGCCTGGCTCCGGCACTGGCAGGGTGATGGCATCATCGCGCGGGTGGACTCGGCGGCGACGGCGACCGCGTTGCGGCGGACCGGGTTGCCGGTGGTTGATGTCAGTGCGGAGCGGGCCAAGTCCGAGTTTCCCCGCGTGAGCATCGACAACGGGGCGGTGGCGCAGCTGGCGGCGGCCCATCTCCTCGGCCGGAATCTCCGGCATTTTGCGTACTGCGGGGACGCCCAATATCTCTGGTCGCGGCAGCGTGGGACGGCCTTTGCGCGGGTGTTGCGCGGACACGGTTTGCGCAGCGCCGAGTTTCCGGCCGGCCGGACCGCCGGGAAAGGGTGGGAGCGGGAGATGCAGGCCATTGCGGCTTGGTTGTCGGGTCTGCCGAAACCGGTGGGGGTATTCGCCTGCTTCGATGGCCGGGCGCAACAGGTGCTGGAGGCGTGTCATGTGGCCGGACTGGCGGTGCCGGAAGCGGTGGCGGTGCTCGGGGTGGACGACGACGAGCTGGTCTGCGAACTCTGCGATCCGCCGCTCAGCAGCGTGTTGCCGAACGCGCGGCGGACGGGTTATGAGGCGGCGGCATTGCTGGCGCGCCTGATGGCCGGCCGGAAACTCGTGCTGGCCGACTCCAAGGAGATCGAGCCGGTCCGGGTGGTGGAGCGGCGGTCGACGGATGCGCTGGCCGTGGCGGACCGGCACGTGGCGTCGGCACTGCGTTACATTCGTGAGCACGCGCACGATGGCATTGGAGTGAAGGACGTGCTGCGGGCGGTGCCGGTGTCCCGGACCCTGCTCGAGCGGAAATTCAGCCACCTGGTCGGCGAATCACCGCACCGGCAAATCAGGCGGCACCAGCTGGACAAGGTGCGGCAGTTGCTGGCTGAGACGGGCCTGCCCGTGGCGCGCATTGCCGACATGACGGGATTTGAATCAGCCAGCTACCTCAGTGCCGTCTTCCGCCGGGAGACCGGGGAAACGCCGCGGGCCTATCGCGCAAAACACCGGTAGCGCGGACGCCCTCGCAGAAATCCCCGAAAAATTATCAGCTCATCAGCGAGCCCAGGGTTGAGACGACTCCCGGCTTCCCGGTCAAATTGGTTGCGCTGGTGCCGTCGCGTACCCGGGCGGGTCGGCCCGATTTGCACTAATGTTAGACTTAATCGTTTTTTGATCCTCAACCGTTAGCCTGTTTGTCTTGCCAAACCGATCCCTTCCCCCTCCGGTCAGTCCATGGCCTTTCACCTTTTCAAGTGCCTGCCCCGATTCTTGTCCTGAAGCATACGGCTTCCCCGGTTCCCTCCAACCTAACCCCGACTGTGAAAAGCTCCGTAAAAAGATTTCTGACCGCGCTGGCCTTCCTGGCGAGCGCGTGGCCCCTGACCGCCCAAACCACCGCCCCGGCAAAACGGGAAGCGGAAGTGATCGTGCTGAGTCCGTTCGAAGTAAACGCAACGACGGACACCGGCTACCAAGCCACGGAGACGCGGTCAAGCCGATCCAGGAATGGTTCGTCACGAATACATTCATGTTCTGATCCGTCGATTATCCGGCTCATTCGTTTCGGATCAGCCGGGTTTTTTACTTCAGCGCTTTAGTTCAGACGGCGTTCGGTGTTTTCAATGCCGAACGCCTTTTTTACGACGACAATTCCCAGTTGGCAGAATCCCGGCGACCCAGGCGCAAACCACATGGTTGTCTCGGTCGGTTCAACCACGGGCCGAGCCAGTTCTCCCTGTCCTGCCTTGAATCCTGCTCCGGTCTTGCGCGGATAACAACCGATGATCCTGTTCCCCAAAGGCGCACGCCATTTCGTCCGTTTTTCCAATGCCTTCGGCGGCCCCGGTGCGCTTTCGCTGCGTGGCGCACCTGTGGCGCTCGCGGCCCCTGGCGGGGCGATCCAGCCGGGTTCCGACTGGCCGCTCCGAGGCCGGCGAGTGGCGCCACCTTCGTTGGTTGAATGGCGATCAAACCCATCAAGGCCGCCATGTGCGGCTGGAACCGGGGCGCTTCACCCTCCAACGCGTGAAGCTCTACCGCTACCGCTAACCCCCTCCCGCCCATGATCCGCCCCTTCGGAACCTGCCTCGCTCTGCTCGGCCTTGCGCTGACCGGCGCCCGCGCCGAGCCCGTCAAGCACGTGGCTCTCGTCTTTGACGACGGCCCCAAGCCCGCCGACGCCGAACCCTTGCTGGCCTTGCTCGCCCAGGAAAGGGTCCAGGTCACCTTCTCCCTGGTCGGCGACCGGGTGAATGAGCATCCGGAGACGGCCCGGACCATCGCTGCGGCCGGCCATGAGATCGCGAACCATTCGCAGACGCACGCGCATCCCCGCGATCTGGATGATGCTGCCTTGGATCGCGAAGTGGCCACCGCACAGCAGAAGCTCACCGCAGTCATCGGACACGCTCCCCGGTGGTATTGGCCACCGTTTATCGAAGTGGATGATCGGGTCCGCGCCGCGGTCGCCCGTGCCCAACTCACCGTTTACCCGTGGCGGCAGCTCGTGGTTTCGATGGATTACGACCCGGGCGTGCCGGCGGAGGAAATCCTGCGCCTGGCGACAAAGGATGTTCACGATGGGGCCGTGATCCTCTTCCACGAGTGGCGGGCCGAGACGCGGCAGCAGCTGCCCGCGATTCTCGCCGAACTGCGCCGCCAAAACTGTGTGTTTCTCACGTTCAGCGAACTTCACGATAAACTCGCCCCGTCCAGTGACGCTGGTGCATCGGGCAAGAAATGAGCGCGATTAGATTTCGATTTATGTTCGGTCCATTCGATTCTCCTATGAAATCTCTGCTATGCTTTGTGCGCCGGGGTACCTGGTTCGGCCTGCTTTTCTCGGCGGTGCTCCACGCCCAGACGCCTGTTCCCGCCGGTGGCGAACCGCTCATCGCCGGCGACACGGTCCGCGCGTTTGGCGCCAGCGGCGGACCGGGCAACGCCGACGCCTACAAGTTTACCACGGGCGAGGCGTCGGGCCCCGGCTTCACCCGCGCCTGGCGGATCGAGACCAACCGCGATCTGAGTCCGGCGTGGGCGGTCGAAGTGCGGGCCGCGCTGGCGCTCGCCGTGAAAAAAGGCGACACGGGGTTGCTGCGCTTCTATGCGCGCACCATCGCCTCCGCCGACGAGACGGGGGCCGGCCAAATGCGCGTGGCCGTGCAGAAGGTCGGGCCCGAATATCAGAAAAGCCTGGAGAAAACCGTCACGATGCGCTCGGAGTGGCAGGAATTCGTGCTGCCGTTCACCTTTGCGGAAGATTACGCGCCGCAAGCGGTGGAACTCGCGTTTGGCTTCGGTTTCAAACGCGAGACCGTCGAGGTCGGCGGGGTGGAGCTGCTGCATTACGGCCGCCGCGTGGAAGCCGCGACACTGCCCAGGACCAGTTTCAGCTACGCCGGCCGTGAGCCGGACGCGGTCTGGCGGAGTGAGGCCCTGGCGCGCATCGAGCAGATCCGGAAATCCACGTTTCTGATCGAGGTGCGTGACGCCGCTGGCCAGCCCGCGGCCGGCGCGACCGTGCGCGTCGAGCAGCGGCGGAGCGCCTTCCAGTTCGGTTCCGCCCTGCAATTCGCGCGGCTGGTGCAGGACTCGCCGGAAAACCGCATCTATCGCGAGAAGGCCCTCGAATTGTTCAACGCCGCCAGTCCGGAGAACGATTTGAAATGGCCGGTGTGGGCTGGCGAATGGGGTCCGAAATACGACCGCCAGCAGTCCTTGCAGGCGCTGCACTGGCTCCAGGCGCAGGGCGTGAGCGTGCGCGGCCACGTGCTGGTCTGGCCGGGTTGGAAAAACCTGCCGGAGCGCGTCCGCAAGCTTCGCGGCACCAAGCAGCAGAAGGAAATCCCGGCGCTCGTGCTCCAGCACATCGCCGGCATCACCGAGGCGACGCGCGGCCTGGTGCAGGAGTGGGACGTGCTCAACGAGCCCTTTGACAATCACGACCTGATGGCGATTTTCGGCACCGGCCTCATGGTCGACTGGTTCAAGGCGGCGCAGACCGGCGCGCCGGGTGTGCCGCTTTACCTGAACGATTACAGCAACCACGACCTGGTCGCCGACAAGAAACACTGCATGGAATTCTTCCGCACCGCGAAATATCTCCAGGAGCACGGTGCCCCGCTCGGTGGCTTGGGTTTGCAAGGGCACTTCGGCACGCAGCCCAGCCCGCCGGAACGGGTGCTGGCCACACTCGAGGTTTACTCGACCCTCAAGCTGCCGATTCGCTTCACCGAGTTCGACGTCGATACCGATGATGAGCAGCTGCAGGCCGACTACACGCGCGATTTCCTTATCCTGGCCTACAGTCATCCGTCGGTCGTGGGCGTGCAGCACTGGGGTTTTTGGGCCCAGGCGCACTGGCGGCCCCTCGCCGCGATGTTCCGGGCTGATTGGTCGGAAAAACCCGCGGCCAAAGTTTACCAGTCCTTGGTCCTCCTCCAATGGCGCACCAAGCTGCAAGGCACGGCCGGCGCCACCGGCAAGGTGGGCGGGCGAGGGTACCACGGCGATTATGTCGTGACCGTGGAAAAGGACGGCAAGCGCACCGAGCAGCCCTTCACCCTGCGGCCGGAGGAGTCAAAGACTACGGTGACGGTTACGATGCCATGAGGACGTTCCCGTCACTTGCATTTGCCAGTATGCTGTTGCTCGCCGCCCCACGAGTCGTAGCAACGCTCGGTGATGCGAGCCTGCTGGCTGATCCAGCCGCGGCGGGGGCATTTCCGCTGGTGGCGGCCGGCGCTGGTGCCACGATGCATGTCGCCGGGGGGGACTGGCCGGGCGTGCTGCGGGCGGCACACGATTTGCAGGCGGATGTAGAGCGGGTCACCGGGGCGAAGCCGGCGCTCAGTCAGGATCCGCCCCAGTCGGCCCCGGCAGCCGTGCTGATCGGCACGGTCGGCCGGAGCGAACTGATCGACGGGCTGATCCAGGCGGGCAAACTCAACGCGGATGCCATCCGTGGAAAGTGGGAGGCGTTCTTGATTGAAACCGTCGAGAACCCGCTGCCCGGGATAGGACGTGCACTGGTTATCGCCGGCAGCGACAAGCGCGGCACCATTTACGGGATCTACGAGGTTTCGCAGCAGATCGGAGTGTCGCCTTGGTATTGGTGGGCTGATGGGCCTGCGACGCATCACGATTCGCTTTCGGTCCGCGCCGGTCGCATGGTCGAGCCGGGGCCTGCGGTGAAGTACCGCGGCATCTTCCTCAACGACGAGGCGCCGGACCTGACGAATTGGGTGCAGGCCAAATTCGGTTCGGCCGCCCTCAGCACCAATCCGCCGGTGCCGGCCGGCATCGCGAATTACGGGCGCGAATTCTACGCCCGGATGTTCGAGGTTATTTTGCGGCTGCGGGGCAATTACCTCTGGCCCGCGATGTGGAACAACGCCTTCAACGAGGACGACCCGGCCAACGCCCGGCTGGCCGATGACTATGGCATCGTCATGGGCACCTCGCACCAGGAACCCATGCTGCGCGCGCAAAAGGAATGGGACCGGCGCCACCTGAAGACCCTCGGGACGTGGAATTACGCCAAGCATCCGGAGGTGCTGGAGAATTTCTGGCGCGAGGGTGTCCGCCGAAACAAGGATTTCGAAAGCCTCGTCACACTCGGTCTGCGCGGGGCCAACGACACCGAGATGGCCCCGGGCGGGCCTGAGGCCAACCGGGCGTTGCTGGAGAAGATCGTGGAGGTCCAGCGCGGCATTTTGCGCGACGAAGTGAACCGCGACCTCACGAAGGTGCCGCAGCTCTGGTGTCTCTACAAGGAGGTGCAGGAGTTCTACGAGCACGGCATGCGCGCGCCGGACGACGTGACACTCCTGTGGGCCGAGGACAATTGGGGCAACCTGCGCCGCCTGCCCTCGGCCGCCGAGCGTCTGCGACCGGGCGGGGCGGGCGTCTATTACCACTTCGACTACCATGGCGGGCCGCGCAGCTACCAGTGGCTCAACACCAGCCCGATCCCCAAGATTTGGGAACAGATGTCGCTCGCCAAGCCATATGGCGCCGACCGGGTCTGGATTGTGAACGTCGGCCACTTCAAGGGCTACGAGCTGCCGACGGAATTCTTCCTCAGTCTGGCGTGGAATCCGTCCCGTTGGACCGGCGACAACCTGGGCGAATTCACCCGCGCTTGGGCGGCCCGCGAGTTTGGCGCGGAAAAGGCGAACGACATCGCCGACATCCTGGCCCGCCACACCAAATACAACGGACGTCGCAAACCCGAGCTGCTCGCGCCGGACACCTACAGCCTGACCGATTACCGTGAAGCGGAGACGGTGGTGGCTGACTACAACGCCGTCGCCGCAAAGGCGGACGGGATCTTCAAGGCACTGCCCGCCGCCAAACAGGATGCATTCCACCAGCTCGTGCTATTCCCCGTGAAAGCCGGCGCGCTGGTGAACGAGCTCTACCTCGCGGCGGGAAGAAACGCGCTGTATGTCCGACAGGGCCGGGCCCGCACCAACGATTACGCGGCGGAGACGAGAAATTTATTCCAACAATATCGCGACCTGATCGGCCACTACAACGGGGGCTTCGCCCACGGCAGGTGGGCGCACTTCATGGACCAGCCCGTGCTGGGTTACACCACCTGGCGTGATCCGCCGGTCAATAACCTGGACCATCTCAAGCTCGCCGAGGTGACGGTGCCCGAGTCCGCCGCCATGGGGGTGGCCGTCGAGGGCTCGGCGGCCGCGTGGCCCGGGGCCGCAGCCAATGCGCGCTTGCCGAGATTCGACGCTTTCAACCGGCAGCGCTATTTCATCGACGTGTTCAACAAGGGGAAGGCGTCGTTCGATTTCACGGCCACCGCGAGTGTGCCGTGGATCGTGCCGGGCACCGCGACCGGCCGGGTCGGCCCCGACCAGCGCGTGTGGGTCAGCGTGGATTGGAGCAAGGCGCCCCAGGGAACAGCCACCGGCTCGATCAAGCTCGCCGGGGCCGGCACCGAGGTGATCGTGGTGATCGAGGCCTTCAGTCCAGCCGAGGTCACGCGCGACACCCTGCAGGGATTCGTGGAGGGACCGGGTTTCGTCTCCATCGAGCCGGAGCATTACACCAAGCGGAACGAGGCTGGGGAGAATCGCTGGGTGAAGATCGAGGACTACGGCCGCACGCTGTCCGGCCTGCGGGCCGAGGGACCGGTGGACGCGCCCAGCGCGACCCCCGGCAAGGATTCGCCCTGTCTGGAATACCGGATGTATCTTTTCACCGCGGGACCGGCGGAGGTTGCGGCGATTACAGCGCCGACCCTGAACTTTTCCCCCGACCGCGGCGTGCGCTACGCCGTGTCGTTCGACGACGAGGCGCCGCAGACCGTCACACTGGTGCCGCAAGGCTATCAGGCGCGGAATGGCAACAGCGACTGGGAAAAAGCCGTCGGCGACAACGCCCGCTACGGCCGGTCGAAGCACAACATCGCACAGCCCGGTTATCACACGCTCAAGATCTGGATGATCGATCCCGCCGTCGTGCTGCAAAAGCTCGTGGTGGATCTCGGCGGCTTGAAGCCCAGTTACCTCGGGCCACCGGAGAGTTTCCGCCGTCCGGTGCAATCCCTCCCGGTCGGCCGCAATTCCGCCGCACTGACGGCGCCGTGGGAACTCAGTCCCGAGGAGCGCCAGCGCCTGCAGCAACTATCTCAGGAAGACCAGGCCGACATGCTGAGGCAGCTGGGCATCACGAAACTGCGTCCCGGGCGCAACGGCAACACGACGCCCGGCACACCGAACCCGGCGAATTATGATCAGGCTCGGGCCAATCCCTATCCTGACTGGCCGGAGCTGCTGACCCTGAAGAACGGCACCAGGATCACCACCGCCGGGCAGTGGTGGAGGCAACGCCGACCCGAGATCGTGGAGGATTTTGAACGCGAAGTCGTGGGCCGCGTGCCGGCCAACGTGCCCAAGGTCACCTGGCGAGTGGTCAGGACCGTCAACACCACGGTGGGCGGTCTGCCGGTCGTGGCGCGGCAAGTGATCGGGCATGTGGACAATTCGGCCTGCCCGGCAAGACCAACGCCAGCTTGATGTCCACCGGGATTGCCGGG
>JANMVS010000358.1:0-1737 GCA_031392885.1 Verrucomicrobiota bacterium | reverse complement strand
TGGCCATCGCGCAAGTCCACCACACGAATAGTGCCGTCCACCGTTCCGTAAGCCGCGACCCTCAGGTCCGCCGTGGCGGCAAACGCGCTGAGCACTACAAGTTGTTGTTGGGTGGAAGGAATGTCAGCCAATTTGGCGCCGTCGCGCACGCGCCACAGGGTGATGAGTTTGTCGCCATTCGCATTGAAGCCGGCCGAAGTCACCAGCGTCTGTCCATCCCGGGAAAAGGCCAGCCCATGGCAGGTGGCTTCGAACGGATACTCCGCCACCAGCTGCCGCGTCGCGGTGTTCCAAAAATGCAGCGTGGTGGGCGGCGTCCCTCCGTCGGCAAGTGGAACGGAATTGGTGGAAACGAAGGCCAGCAAGGGCTCCGTCGGAGAAAAGGCGGCGCGAATCCCGCTCTGCCCGGGGGCGAGCGCGGCCACCTGCTCGCGGGTTGCCAGGTCCCAAACGATCAGCCCGTCGCGGTGCAACATTCCCGTCGCGAGCCACCGGCCGTCGGGCGACACGGTCACGGCGCTGATCTCGGACTGCTGGTTCTGATAAAGGGTGGCCAGCGCATCGCTGCGGGTCTGCTGCCAGAGGTAGCGCCATTCCCAGCCGCGCAGGTCTTTCTCGCCGGGCTGCGGTCGCTGGCGGTTCAGCAGGCTGAGCGCCTGACCGAGATTATCACCGTGCAGCGCCTGCAGGGCGACTTTCATGTCCGAGGCATAGGCGCGCTGCCGGGCGGCGAGTTCCTGTGCCTCGGCCTGCTCGCGCAATTTGATTTCCCCGGCTTTGGCCTGCTCGGCCTGCTGCTCGGCGATCCGGGCGCGGCTGAGATTGATAAACCCAAACACGGCACTGCCCGCCGCAAGTAGCATCACGACAATGGCGACCGCGGCGACAAACCGCGCCCGGACGAGCGACCGCCGGGTGGCGGCCTCGCGCTCCTTTTGCACCGTCAGTTGGCGCTTGGCCTCGTCGAGTGCCTGGCGCTCATGGCGCGAGTCGCGGCTCGCGCTGATCACATCGGCCAGCACGTCGTGCGTCAGCTCGACGCGCTGCACGCCGAGGCGGTCCTCGATCCGCAGCAGCCGGCGCGACACCAGCGTGTCCACCAGCGCCCGCGTGACCCCAGGTGCCTCCAGGACGGTTTCGAGGGCGACGTTATCGCGGAAGCCGGATTTGGTGAGCAGATGGTCCTCGATATATTCGCGCATCGCCGGCGGCAGGTCGCTTACGCTCCGCTCGTAAAAATCGTTGAGGATCTCGCGGCGGTTGCCGGAGACCAGATCAGCGGTGATCTGCTCCTGGCCGAGCGTGCGCCGTCGCTGGTTGAGCTCGCGGCAAATGACGCTGAGGAGCGAGGGCTCGACCTCCATTTCCTCCAACCGCTCGGCTGAGCCACCGCGGGCGCCGGACACAAATTCCACCACGCGTTCGGCGACGCCTTCCGCCAGCAGGTGAGGCGCGGGGCGCGTCACAATTTCGAGGGCCTGGGTGCCGGTGAGCCGGCGCACGCGCATGCGGTTGTGCATGAGCGAACGCATTTCAGTCTTCAGCCCCTCGAGGTCCGGCAGGAAGTCCTCGCGCAGGCTCAAGATCACCTGGCACGACGGCTTGTCGAAATTGTAGCGGGCGGTGTCGAGTTCGCCCTTATCGAATTTCGCCCGGAGCGCCGCCGGTGGGCGATTTTCGACCAGGTCGGCCAGTTCAGTGAGAAAAGCCCGGCCGCGCTCCCGGCGCGCGTCGTCC
>JANMVS010000346.1:0-8585 GCA_031392885.1 Verrucomicrobiota bacterium | reverse complement strand
GCGCCTTGGTCTTCGGGGTGATGCGACGGCGGACGTCGGCCGGGTCGAGGTTGTAGGTATGCGGGTGGATGTCGGCGAACACCGGCACGAGCTGCTGGTAGAGGATACCGATGACCGAGCCCATATCGGTGACCGGGGAAGTGATGATCTCCGAGCCCGGCGGGAGCTGCAGGGCCGCGACGGCGATGTGCAGGGCGGCCGTGCCGGAGGAGGAAGGCATGCACCAAGTCAGCGGGTAGGTGCGGCGGAACTCGTCGAGCAGGGCGCCGCATTGCGGGCCCTTGGCGTAGAAGAGCGAGGGCTGGTCCACCATGGCGGTGAGGCGGGCGAGTTCCCCGGCGCCCCAGCGATGATGGACGAGGCGGGTGGCGGTGACGGTTTTGGGCCCGCCGTGGAGGGCGAGGGCCAGTGGGGCGTGTTTCATGGCACACATGGATCAGGAGAAGGATGAGGCGAAAATGCGGCAGAGGGAGGGATCGACTTGATGGACGATTCAATGCAGTCGGATTAAACCACGAAATACACTAAACGCACGAAAGGATCAGATCAGCAGAGAATTGCTTCTGCCCGGGCGGTGCTGAACGGTGAATTATGAGAGGCATCGGGTGTTTTCTACAGATACTATTTTCGTGGAATTGGGGAGTTTCGTGGTGACCTCCGATTAGCAGGTTTAGCTAAGCCGGGGATTCCGTTTGCCGCAATGCCGGGATTCGCCTTTTTGTTCGCGGACGCCTGGTTGCCCACGGATTTTGGTCCGCTCTCCTGACACGGGCTCTTCTCGGTGCGACCCGGTCCGGACGGCACGGTTTATGGGGCGACGGCCCATTGTGTCTTTCGCGTCAAGCCTGGCACCTGCGAGGTGGAGCGCGTGTGGAAGAAATCAGCACCGAGCTCGCGCGAAGGCACGGTCTGGCTGACCGCAGCCGATCCGGATGCCATCGATGTCGTGGGTCCGATCATCGGGAACGAATTGTATTTCGCCACCGGCTGGCGCCTGCGGGCGCTGACGCTACCGGGGGGGAGGTAGACGGTGGACGGTGGACGGGCGGTGAGGCTGCCGCTTGATGGCAGGCCTTGGCCCGGCGAGCAGCGCCGGCCCTCCACGCGATCCGGACGGTTGGTCAGCCTTCGCCAAGGCTACAGCCCGACAAGGGGCAATCGCCCCTAACCGGATATTTCGTGAAGCCACGGCGACCTCGCCGTGGTTCGCTCGCAAAGCGCAGCCCGTTCGACAAGCTCAGGGCCCCGAGCCGGTCGCGGGGCGGGGTCGCTGCGGCTCCAGTAAACAGCTTGTCGTCAGCTATCATTCTGAGTGCGGAATATTCGGGCTACCGCAGTGCTTGCAGGAAATCCTCCAGCGCGAACACGAAACCGAACTCCAGTGCGACGCGCCAGAGCGCTTGCTGTTTCTCGCGCTCCTCGCGGGCGGTCTCGCGGTTCTCGACGGCGGTGACGGCTTCGGCGATTGTCGAGCACAGGAGGCCGTGCCGGCGCATGTCCACCATTCCGCCGGGCGACATGAGCAGACACCAGTTAAGGGCGAAGCCGACGTAGATCAGGTGGTTGATGCCGTGCGCGCGGCAGAGCGCCGCAAGTTGCTCCGAGTTTTCGGCCACCCCTTCCTCGCCCACGGGGCGCGCGGCGGGGGCGAAGTCGAGGCGGGCGAATCCCACGCTGATATCCGGGGCATTATGGTCGCCGGGAAAACCCTGGGTGGCGCGGAGGCGCTGCAGCTGCATGTAAACCGGATCCCGGATTACCGGCGCGTCGGCGGTGGTGCGACCCGCAAGTTGCAGCGCGCGGCGGTAGCCGGGGAGGTGCGAGTAGTAATCATGGTCACCACCCACGACGTGAAACACCGGCAGCGGTGAGCGGCGCACAGCTGCCAGCAAAGGCGGAAACACCTCGGCGAGGATGCGCTCGGCGCGCGGCTGGTATTCGACGGCGCGGCGCCAGCCGGGAAATTCGTGCGGCTGGCCGCAGTCCCACGCGTGCATCACGACCAGCGCAGTGTGGGCCGGCGCCAGTTCCGCCGCAACGGTGTGCCAGCCGCCGTAGCCTTCGCCCGGCACCGGGAGGGCAGGGTCGGCGTCGAATTGCCGGTAGAGTCGGGCGGGGAGGCGCATGGGTTGTTTTTTAACCACGGATTACACGGATGGCGCGGATCAAGACAGGTTAACCACTAATCCACACTAATGTCTCACTAATCGAATGCTCCGGGAGAGCTCAAAGAGAATTCTTCCATTAGTGTCTAATTAGTGTGCATTAGTGGTTAAAACCGCCTTGGAATTTATCCGTGGTCAAAGGATTTTTGCCTTGGCCGGGCAGGAGGCCCGCCACAGCAGGCCGCCGATGACGAAGAGCAGGCCGCCGGCGACCACGTTGATGATGGGCGGGGCGAGCGGGGAGGACGGCAGCACGACGCATGCGATCAGCACGACGCCGAGCAGCACGCTCACCAGGGCGAGCATCCGGTAGTCGCGCAGGCCGCCGGCCGGAACCTCGGGGTCGAGCGGTACGGGGGTGCGCAGGTCGGTGTCGAAGCGCTGGCACTCCGCACTGCGCGGGTCATCGATTTTATAGAAAAACGCGGAGAGCACGAACACCACGGTCGCCGCGATCGACGCACTGAGGATGTTGCGCTCGTAGACGTGTTCGGGAAACGCCCCGGCGGCGAGGAAACCGAACGCCGCCACGAACGCGGCGATGCTGGAAGCCATGCCGGACCACCACGGGGTTTTCCGGTAGATCATGCCGAGCAGCACCGGCAGCATGAAGCCGGGGCCGGTCAACGAGTAGTATTTCAGGCCGAAGTCGAAGGCGCCGCCGGTCTGGGCGATGAACAGCGCGGCGATGATGCCGAGCACGCCGATGACCAGCATCGTAATCTGCGCGACACGCATCTGGTGGTGGTCGGAGGGTACGGAGAGACCGGCGCGTTTCCGGAGCGGCACGTAGATGTCGCGCGTGGTCGTGGCCGCGAGCCAGTTGAAACCGTCGCTCGCCTGGCCGAGCGTGGCGGAGAGGATGGCGGCGACGACGAAGCCGATCATGCCGTGCGGCAGGAGCATCAGCGCGAGGCTGACATAGGACGCCTCCTCCGGCGCGGCGAACTGCGGCCAGAGCGTCGCGATGTCGGGAAACAGCACGCGCGCTCCCATCATCGGAAGAATCCACAGCAACGGACCGAAGAACGAGAGGCCGGCGCAAAGGAAGGCCATTTTGCGCGCGCTGCGCTCGTCCGGCACGCTCTGGTAGCGCTGCACCTGCCACCACGCGACGTTGTAGCCGAGCAGGACGTTGATCGCGTAACAGACGAGAAAGAGCGGTTGGCCCGTCTGGCCGTTCAGCCCGAAGTAGCCGGCGGGGGCTTCGTGCCACAACCGAGCGAAGCCCGCGCCGAGGCCGGCGCCATTCCCGAGGTGCAGGAAGGTGATGGGGAAAATGATGAGCGAGGTGACCAAAATGATCACGCCCTGCACGGCATCGCTGAGCACGGCGGCCCAGAGTCCGCCCACGACGGTGTAGGCGATCATCACCAGTCCGACGGTGATCATGGTGAGTTCGAGGCCGCTGAAGGTGAAGCCCAGCACCCCGTGCGTGCCGCCCGCGAAACCCAGGGCGGTGGCGACGAAGATGCAGAGGATGTAGAGACCCTGACCGATGCCGATGATCTGCGGGATGACGGCGGTCACCGAGTAGAAATACGTCGTGGAGGACGAGTAGCGGCGGGTGAGGAACTCGAGCGGCGAGTTGATGCGGGCGCGTCGCCAGCGCGAGGCGAAGTAGAACGCGCCGACGAGGTAGGCCCACGTCGCCGACGTGAACACGACGGCGGCGCCGAGGCCGTTGCGGTAGGTAAAGCCCGCCGCGGCGACGAACATGAACGCGGAGAAGCCCGACACCCAGTTCGACACGCCTGCGAGGAACCACGGGATCTTGCCGCCGCCCTTGAAGTAGTCGTCGGTGTTTTGATTTTTCCTCGACGAATACCAGCCGACAAAGATGACGATGCCGAAGTAGAGCGCGATGAGCGCGTAGTCGGCGCCGTTGACGTGGTTGAATTGGGGCATGGGGACGGAGGACGGGATTTCAGTCATTCTGAGCGTAGCGAAGAATCCAAAAGGAAACCCGAAGCCATGGCTGGCCACGAATGTTCCGGTGGATTCTTCACTGCGCTCAGAATGACAGTCTGGGCATTCACGCGATGATGATCGTGGGCAAAGTGTCCGCCGGGTGGATCGTGACATCCACCTTCAGGCCGCGGTGGGCGCCGGTCACGCGCCAGGTGGCGCCGGTTCGGGTGACGGTGAGGGCGCCGGGCTTGTCGCCCGTCGGTTGGGCGGTCGCGACGGTGAGCAGTGTGTGATTAGTTGCGGCGGCTGATACCGCCTCGACGAAGGGGTGGATCCCTTCGCTTTCCGGCAGGTCATGCCGCGCCGTGGCGCAGGCGATGGCCCCATCGGCATGGACCGTGGCGCGGAGATTCGCAAAGGGCCGGTTGATCTGGAATCCCTGGCCCTCGGCCGTCGCTGTGCCGCGTTCGTCATCGTTGTAGACCTGAAACCGCAACTGTACGGGCTGGGCCGTGGCCAGCGTCACGCGGTCGAGCAGGAGGAGCACATCGGGCTTGAGATAGACCAACGTGCGATCGACGCGCTGGGTGTCGGGCAGGACGAGTTGGTAGGCTTCGGTGGCGTCGCTGGTGACGGTCATCCAGCCCGGGCCGGTGTTGAATTTCTGGACGCGTGCCCAGGCCCAGGAGGCGTTGGTGCCCTCGTGGCCGTCGTGATACTGGTGGCCCTGACCGTTGATCAACAGAGCGGTGTGCGCGGTGGTGAGTCGGAGGATCCAGCGGGGCGTGGTGTAGGAGTAACCGGCGCGGAACGGATCGTGAAAGAGCCGCTCGCCGTGCGCCTTGAAGATGACGCTGTTGCGGTCCGCGTGTTCGTGGTTCGCGGGGCCACCGCTGCGGAGGGCGACGACGCCATCCTCGGCCGCCCAGCCGGTGCGGGAGACCACGAGGTCGTTGGAGAGACGGGCGTCGAGCAACCCGGGCCCGGGCGGAGTCGCGGTGGCGGAATCATCAAACCAGATGAGACCAAAGTAGGATTTCATGCTGCTGACCGTCTGCGCGATATGCTGGGCCAGCGGGTCGTGGTGCGTGCGGGCCACCCAGGCGGCGATGGAGACGTCACTGGCGGTGAGGGCATCGCTGAAATTGACGATGTCGTTGGCGGGATCGACCTTCAAGGTGGGCACGGCGAGATTGCGCGGGGCGTGCGTGGGGTCGAAGCCTTCGCCCTTGGTGGGCATGGCAAAGGCGAGCGCGTAGCGAATGGTGCCGGGATAGTTGATCAACGCGCGGTCATCGATGCCCAGCCGGCGCCAAAGGGTCTCAGCGAAGATGGCCAGGTGCAGCGTGGTGTAGCCCCAGTAGCTGGCGCCCTCGTCGTAGGCCCCGTCGGCGCCATACATGGTGGAGAACGCCTTGGCACTGGAGCGGGCGAGGTCGAGCCATTGCTCCGCCTGCGGGTGGCGTCCGTGGAGCAGCACGGCGGCGATGCCGAGGGCGGCGGTCGGGATGACTTTGAGATTGGTGGCGTTGAGGATGAGCGGCCAGCGGGCCAGGTTGACGCGAAAAGCCTGCGGGTAGTCATCCTCCGGATCAAACCCCCAGCCCTTTACGCGATCCGGGAATTTCATGCCGTAGAGCGTGGTGAAACACGCGGGGGCGCCCTTCGTGGCGATGTTGTATTCGATCTCGGCGACTTCGGCAGCGGTGAGCGCGCCGCGGAGGTAGTCGAGGGCGTAGGCGAGTGCGATGACCGCTTCGGACGCGCGCTGGAGACCCATCACGGTTTTACCTCCCTCGAGGAAGTAGTCCCACTTCGGGTAATCCAGCAGCTTGCGGATGGCGAGTTTTGTGACGGCGAGGTGGGCGGCATCGCCATTGACCGCGTAGACGAAGGAGGAACGCTCGACGATCTGCCGCGCGCGCAGCATGTCCGCGACATGGTTGTTGTAGCGGACCTTGTGCTCGAGGAAATCGGTGTCGGCAGCGAGATCGGCGCCGGTCATTTCCTGCCAGAGTTTCACGAAGCGCGGGTGCTTGGTGTTGGCGCGGATGCGCGGCAGATCGGCGGCGTCGAAGAGGAGGCCCTCCTTGGCTGAAGCTACGGAGGGCACGGCCCCGCCAGCTACCGCGGCACGCAGGTCAAGGCGGCCGAAGGGCAGGGCGGCGGCAAGGGCGGCGGAGGTTTTAAGGAACGTGCGGCGGGATGGGTGGTTCATGGGATGAGGGGGACGGTGGACGGTAAACGGTGGTCGGTATTTCAGTCATTCTGAGCGCAGCGAAGAATCCAAAAGGGAATCCGAAGCCATGGCTGGCCACGAATGTTCCGGTGGATTCTTCACTGCGTTCAGAATGACAATCTGGGCATTCATGCGATCGTGATGACGGGAATGGCTCCCGCAGTGTTGAGCGTGACGTTGATCCGCTGGGCGGCGTGGGTGCCGGTGACGCGCCAGGCGGCGCCTTCGCGGGTGAGGCGCAACTCGCCATGCGCGGATGTCCCGGGAACTCCGTCCTCCGCCGGATTCCCGAGCAAAGGCCGGGCGCTGCAGACGGTGAGGATTTCGTGATCGGCCGCGTCGGGCGATTCGACTTCCGCGTAGGGTTGCGAGCCATCTTTTTCCGCCAGTGGTAGTTTGCCCAGGCGCACGACCAGCCCGGGCGTGCGAGCCACCCGACCAAGCAGTGAGGCCCGCGGCCGGGCGATGAGGAAATTATCCCCGGGCAGCGACAGCGTCGCGGCGAGATCCTCGTTGTTCGCCTGGAAGCGCACCTGCACGGAGGCCTTGGCGTCCGCCAACGTCACCCGATCGAGAAACACCACGACGTCGGGTTTGAGGAAGACAAGAGTGCGGACCACGCGCGTCACGCTGCGGTTGACCAACTGGTAGGCGTCGGTGGCGTCGCTGGTTACCGTCATCCAACCGGGGCCGGTGCGATAATCGATCACGCGGGCGAACGACCAGGAGGCGTTGGTGCCCTCGCTGCCGTCGTGATATTGGTGGCCCTGGCCGTTGATCAGCACGGCAGTGTGCGCGCCGGTGAGCCGGAGAATCCAGCGTGGCTGGCTCGAGATGTACGCCGCGCGGGTCGGGTCGTGCAGGAGACGTTCGCCGTAGGCCTTGAAAATAACGCTGTTGCGGTCGGCGTGCTCGTGATTGCCCGGCCCGCCGCTGCGCAAGGCGAGCACGTTGTCCCGGGCGGTCCAACCGGTGCGGGAAACGACGAGGTCGTTGGCCATCCGGTGATCGAGCAGACTTGGCTCCGGCGGGGTGGCCACCGCCGCGGCGTCGTACCAGATCAGGCCGTAGAGATACCTGGCCTCGCCGATGTCGCGGGCGATGAAATTGGCCACCGGGTCGTGACGGGTGCGGCCGATCCACGCGGCGACCGAGACATCGACGGCGCCATTCGCATCGCCAAAATTAACGATGTCGAACTCCGGCTTCACCGTGGGCATGGTGAAACCCGCGATGTGCTTGAAATTGGCCACGGCATGATCGTTGCCCAGCGTGGGCATGGTCATGCTCAGGGCGTAGCGGGCGGTGCCGGAGTAGTTGATCAGCTCCCGGTCATCGATGCCCTGGGTGCGCCAGAGCGCCTCGGAGAAGAGCGCCAAGTGCAGCGTGGTGTAACCCCAGTAACTGACGCCCTCGTCGTAACTGCCGTCGCTGCCGTAGATGGTGGCAAAGGCCCGCGCGCAGGAGCGGGCGAGTTCGAGCCAGCCGGCGGCTTCGGGACGGCGGCTGAGAAAATGACAGGCGATGAGACCGAGCGCGGCGGTCGGAATGATCTTCAGGTTGGTTGCGTTCAGGATGAGCGGCCAGCGCTTGAGGCTGATGTGCCGGAAATCATCCACCTCGCTTCGCGGACTCCAGGTCCAGCCCTGCACGCGGTCGGGATACTTCATGCCGTAGATGGCGGTGGCGCAGGCCGGTGCGCCCTTGGTGATGACGGCTTCCTCGATCGCGGTGACTTCCGCCGGCGTCAGGGCACCCTTGAGCCAGTCGAGGGCGAGCAACAGCGCGATGCTGCCCTCGGGGGCGCGTTGCAGGCCGAAGATCTGCCGGCCACCCTCGAGGAAGCTGTCCCACTCGGGATACTCGAGCATCTTGCGGATGGCGGTGCGGGCCAGCTCCAGTTGCCCGGGATCGCCCTCGACGGCGTAGAGCATGCAGGCGCGCTCCATGATTTTTTGCACGTGCAACAGGTCGACGACGTGGTTGGTGAGACGGACCCTGTTCGCCAGGAAATCGCGGTCGGCGGCGAGGTCCGCCTCGCGCATGGATTGCCAGAGCGCGGCGAAACGGGGATGGTGGGCGTTGGCGCGGATGCGCGGCAGGTCGGCGGCGTCGAAGAGCAGACCCTCCTTCGCTGAAGCTACGGAGGGCACGGCCCCGCCGGCTTCCGCGGCGCGCAGGTCGAGGCGCGCAACGGGCAGGCTGGCGGCGAGGACGGCGCAATGCTTGAGGAAGGTGCGGCGGGTGGGGTCGGGCATGGGGTGGGAGAC
>JANMVS010000303.1:0-3674 GCA_031392885.1 Verrucomicrobiota bacterium | reverse complement strand
GCTGCGCTTCTACCCGTTTCTCCTCCGAGGGCCAGGTTGTTTTTACTCTCCCGATCACGAAACCCCGAAAGGCATTACTGCTAGCCCGGATATTTCACACTCTGCTCGCAACCGAAACCACACCCTGGGCCAAATCTTTTGCCGCAGTCACGGCTGCTCGGGAGATCCGGGCTGAGAGTCATCGAGCACTGCCAAAATATCGTGATGAGTGTGAAATATGCGGGCTCGACGACCTGACCGTCTACGAAAACCGCGAGATTCCACTCTCCTACTCGACGTCCCCAAGAAGGAACGTGAGTCCGTAGTTTGCGACGTGCTCGACCGTTTCGGCATCGTGGCCAATAAAATTCCGACCAAGGCGCGAGATCATGGCCCATTTTAAGAAACTCAACTCGGAAGGCACCACGATCATCCCGGTCACCCACTCGGCGGAAAACGCCACGTCCACTTACAGCGCCCGAATCTTGATATTACGAAAAGTCACTCCACGGCCCGACAGAATGATCCGACCCTCGCGCAACAGGCCGTAGTCGCGCACCGCCTGATAGCGACTGCCCGCGACCGCGGTGTGCCAGTCGGGGGAATTGAGCATGTAACTGAGCACGCGGTCACCGTTGATCCAATGCTCCACCTGATAACCAAAAACCGTGAGCTTGGCCCGGTACCAAACATCGGGCTGCAGTGTGATGTCGCGCCAAGTCTTGGTCAGCCCACCGTTGCCGGCCATCGTCATCCCCTCCCCGGCCAGTTGCATCACCGGACCTGAGTCGCCCGGTGAGGCGGCGTCATCGTCCGCATGAAAATAAACCTCGGCGCTGCCGCCGGCGCTCACCTTCCAGTCGAAGACGATTTCGAAATCCTTGAAGTCCTCCGCACTCACGAGCGCGGCGCCACCGCTGCTGGTCAGTGAACCCTCGACGATCGCCCAGTTCGCCGGCGTCTTGGACTGATGGTAACCACGCCAGTCCGTCAGCGAATTGCCGTCGAAGAGCAACCGCCAGCCTTGGGCGCGCTCATAAGCCGTGAGCTTTGGCGTCTCCGCCGCACCCAATTGCACGGCTAACAACAAGCCCGTCGCCCCCAGAAAAGCTTTCCATGCCCTCATGACCGACAACATGCAAATGTCCCGTTGCAGGTCAACCCTTGGCGCCACGCTTTACCGTGGTTTTCGCAGAGATACACTCGGAGTCTTGCCCTCCCGCGGCATTTCGACCGAGACTGCCGCATGGCACCGTTTCAATCCTCCATCCCCGGCGCAAAGTCCGTGCTCGCTGCCTTGGTGCTCGGCGGCGGATTCGCCGGTGGGGTCTGCTCCGGGATCAGTTCGGATGGCGCCACCACCGAGCGCGTCGGTCGCAGCGACGCCCAGCGCACGGTCACCCCCGTCAACCAGGTGCTCACGCCAATCGGTCGCACCGTGGAACTTCCCGGACTCCGACCGCAGGTACTTGCGCTATCGCCCGACGGCCGCCTCCTCATTGCCTCAGGCAAGACAAGCGAAATTGTCGTGATCGATCCGGCGACGGGTGAAATCCGCCAGCGCGTTAGTTTTCCGAATGACCAGCAGAACGAGCCGCAACCCCGCGTAGTCTCGGGCAACTTCCTCGAGCCCGACCAGAAGGGCCAAGCCAGCTACACCGGGCTCGTCTTCGCCCCGGATGGACGCCGCCTGTTCCTGAGCAACGTCAACGGTAGTATCAAGGCATTCAGCATCGCCGCCGATGGGACCGTGACCCCGTCGCACAGTCTGCCGCTGCCGCTGGCCAACGCTCCGCGGCGCAAGGAGGAAATTCCCAGCGGTCTGGCGATTTCGGCAAACGGCGCGCGCCTCTACGTCTGCGGCAACCTCTCCAACCAGCTCTTCGAGCTCGACGCGGCGAATGGCAAAGTGCTCCGCACCTTTCCCGTCGGTGTCGCCCCCTACGACGTCGTGCTGGTGGACGGAAAAGCCTACGTCAGCAACTGGGGCGGACGCCGCCCCACGGCGGGCGATCTCACCGGTCCCGCGGGACGCGGCACCTTCGTCCGGGTCGATCCCACCACCTACATCGCCAGTGAAGGCTCGGTCAGCGTCGTGCCACTGGCCCCCAAGGCCACCGGCCCCGCCAGGGAAATCCTCACCGGCCGGCACGCGAGTGCCCTGGCCGTCTCGCCGGACGGCCGCCACGTGGTCTGCGCCAACACCGCCGCCGACACGCTGAGTGTCATCGACACGCGCCGCGCCGCCGTCGTCGAGACGATCTGGGTGAAACCCAAACCCAGCGACCTCTTCGGCGCTTCGCCCAATGCGCTGGTGTTTGCTCCGTCAGGCCGCCAGCTGTATGTCGCCAACGGCACACAGAACGCTGTGGCCGTGGTGAATTTCGCCCCCAAGGATCACGGCTCCACGCTCGCCGGTCTGATCCCCGTCGGCTGGTATCCGGCAGCGCTGATGTTTGATGGCCAACGCGACACGATCATCGCGGCCAATCTCAAGGGCCTACCCGAGCCAAATCGACAAACGTCCGGCCCCGGCCCGCTGGGTTTCAACTCGAAGCAATACGCGGGCTCGCTCTCGCTCGTGCCCGTGCCGGCAGCACGAGATTTGCCTCAACTCTCCGAAACGGTCCGGCGGAATTTACGCCACGAGGTTATCGTCCAATCCCAACTGCCTCCCCGCGCCGGGCAACCGGCCCGGGTCGTGCCCGAACGCAGCGGCGAGCCCAGTCTGCTCAAACATGTCGTCTACATCATCAAGGAGAACCGCACTTACGACCAGATCCTGGGCGATTTGCCGGCGGGCGACGGCGATCCGGCGCTCTGTATCTTCGGGGAAACGATCACGCCGAACCAGCATCGGCTCGCCCGCGAGTTCGTGCTGCTCGACAACACCTACTGTGCCGGCATCCTCAGTGCCGACGGTCACCAGTGGAGCATGACGGCCTTCGCGACCGACTACGTGGAAAAAAGCTTTGCCGGATTTCCGCGCAGTTATCCGGATGGCATGGGGGAGGACGAAAACGACGCCCTCGCCTACGCCCCCACCGGTTTCATCTGGGACAACGCGCTCAAGCATCAGGTGAGCATCCGCAACTACGGCGAGTTCATGGGCCCCGCCGTCACGTGGCGCGACGGTCGCCCGGGCAGGCCGGACTTCACCGCGTGTTTCCGTACCTGGCAGGGCGCGACCACTGACGTGGTGGTGGCGAGCACGCCCATGATTGAGTCCATCCGCCCATTTTCGCCGACCGGCTATGTCGGCTGGGAAATGGCCGTGCCGGATCAATATCGCGCCGATTTTTTTATCAACGAACTGCGGAAGTTTGAGACCCAGGGGGAATTCCCGGCGCTCACCATCATCTGCCTGCCCAACGATCATACCAGCGGCACCAAACCAGGTTCGCCTACGCCGGCCGCCTGCCTGGCGGACAACGATCTCGCCTTCGGCCGGATCGTCGAGGCCCTGAGCCATTCGCGTTTTTGGAACGAACTGGCGATTTTCGGCATTGAGGACGATCCGCAGGCGGGTTGGGATCATGTCAGCGGCTACCGCACCACCGCCTACGTCATCAGCCCGTACGCCAAACGGAAAAGTGTCGTCAGCACGCAATACAACACGACGAGCCTGCTCCGCACGATCGAACAGATTCTGGGGTTGCCCGTGATGAACCAGTTTGATGCGAGTGCGACGCCGA
>JANMVS010000252.1:0-3296 GCA_031392885.1 Verrucomicrobiota bacterium | reverse complement strand
GTGCGCTGGTCGGGGCCGCTGCGCCGTGAGGGGCGCCCCGCTGCCTCAATCCTGCTTGCTCAGTTGTTGCGAATCCACGGATCGACGCGACGGCAACCATCCACGTTGACGTAATAGTAGAAGTCGCCGGTCTGCGACTTGCTGTTGTGGATGCGGAATTCGGCACTGGTCGGGCTGTGCTGCGGCTCGAACTGCAGATTGGGCGGGTCGAACACGATACCGTTGGGCGCGAACTCGAACCCGGGCGTGACGATCACCCATCGCATGTTGCGCGCCACATTCACCGACACGAAGTCCGGTTCGACCGTGATGCCGCCTTCGCGCATGCAGTCGTTGACGGTCACGTTGATCTTGCAGATGCCGGGATTGCAGGGCGTAGGCGGTGTCTTGGGCAACATGTGGCCACCGTCCGAGGGCGGCGGACCACCTGGCGCGCTGCAACCCTGCAGTGCAAGACCCACGAGAAGTGTGGCGACGAGCATCGCGGCGCGATGTGAATTGTTGTGCATGGGTTTGCCTGATCCTTGGTTTGGTCTGGTTGTGACGCCGCCCCACCGGCTGGCGGGGCGGCGGGCACAGTCTCGACGCAATCCAAGCGGCTTGTCAACCGGCGCGGCGTCGCATTGCCAACGGACCGGCTTCGTTGCCGGCACGGGTCAGTAGTTGCGGATCCAGGGATCCAAGGGGGTACAGGAGCGACCGGCCACGCCCGCCTCCTTCACATAAACGCCGTACTGGAACTTCTTCTGGCGGTTGTTCGGCGCTTGCAGCGTATCGACGGTCGTATCGACATTCTCGATCGTCGCGGTCTTTTTCGGATCCGGGTCCGCCCCGGACTTGACCTTGAATTTTCCCCTTCCTGGCTGGTAGAACAGGATGCCAGGAATTTCAAGAGGCGTCCCATCCTGCAGGGTCGCCGCCAACTCGTACAGGCTTGTGCCCGCGCCGATTTCAAAGCGAATCGGGCGCGTGAACTCCACCTTCACATAGGAGTTGTCGACACTGACGTTGCTGCAGTCCCGCACGTTGATCTTGATAACGCAATATGGTGTTGTGTCGCATGGGACGGGCTGTCCGATCGGCGGCGGATTGTCGTCCGGGTCCGGGGCCGGGGCCACCAGTGTCTGGGCGTAGGTTACGCCGCCGATCGCCGACGCCACCAGCACCAGCGCGGCCGCAACCGCCTTGACAACGCGTTGTGATTTCTTGTTCATACGGCACCCCTTCGTTTCGTGTTGTTGTTCAACCGCCCCGCCGCCCGGCGGACCGGCGGACCGGCGCGGACAGTGTCCGTCCGATTCTGGGTGCGTGTCAATTGGCGGCTTCGTTCGGCGGCTTGGTTTTCCGGGCCGGGATCGAGGGGTCCGTGGCGGGATTCCCACGGCGACCGGTCTGCCAGGTGGCGACCCTTGGTCCGCCGGCAACTCGCCGGCGCCGTGCGCATCAGGGGCGCCGCGCTGGCGGCCAGCCCCGCGGCCTGTCACCCTTCAAGCCCGATCTCGGCCGATGGCGCGCCATGTGACTGCTGGAACACCACGCGGTAACTCTCGAGTTCCCCGTCGCGCTGGAACTGGTGCGCGCAACCCCACAGGTACAACTGGAACAGGCGGTAGGTCCGCTCACCGTAGGTCGACACCAGTTCGTCGCGCGCCGCCTCCAGGTTACGCGCCCAGTGCTGCAGGGTCAGAAAGTAGCTGTGCCGGTCGTTGTGCAGCGCGACCGGCTCGAAGCGGGTGCGATTCGCCGCCGCCAGCAGGTCGGGCAGCACCACCGGCGTGTGCGAGCCGGGGAACACGAAGCGGTAGGTGAACGAGCTGACGTGGAACTTCTTTCGGTTCGCCGCGAAATCCATGTACAGCCGGCCGCCCGGTCTGAGCAGGCGGCTGAACCGGGCGAACAGCCGCCGGTAGTCGGGCAGGTGCTCCATCACGCCAAGCAGGACGATGGCGTCGTACTGGCGCGCCGGGGCATGGGCGAAGATGCTCTCGTTGACCACCTTCAGTGCACACGGCAGCGTGCGAGTCGCGCTCCAGTCGCGCAGAAACCCGTACTGCTCGGCCGAGATCGTGAGCATCGTGACATCCACGCCACGCGCCCCGGCGTGGCCTGCGAACGACGCCCACCCCGCGCCCACGTCGAGCACATGCGAACCGGCCGACAAGCGGCAGGCGCGCAGGATGTAGTCGAGCTTGTTCTCGGCCGCGTCCTCGAGCGGCTGCTGGTCGGACGCGAACAGCGCCTGGGAATACAACCTCAGGCGCCGGTCCAGGAAGGCGAAGTAGAAGTCGTTGCCGTAGTCGTAATGCCGCGTCACCCAGTCCCGGTCAGAGCGCAGCTTGCCGAACAGCAGCGGGCGCAGGAAGCGCCAGAGTGAATGCAGCGGATGGCGGTCGGACATGATCTTGCGCAGGTCGAGCGCCGCGAGGAAGTCACCCGCCAGGTCGATCCGGCCCTCGACAAAGGCTTGCGCGACCGCCAGCTCGTCCAGCGAAGCGATGGCCCGCAGCGACGCCGGTGTGCGGGCGCGCAGCGTAAACGCCGGGCTGTCGCCCCCGATCCGGTGCACACTGCCGTCCGGTAGTTCGAGGCCGAACGCCGCCATCGACAGGCTTTTGAGGCGGCGTCTGAGTTTGCGCACCACGGCCGGCTCGCCGTCGACCGGCCCGGATGCGGTGGTTGCGGCCTCAGGCACAACCGCGGATTTTTGCGAAGGCTGCACCATCACCCCCTTTGTTGTTGTCGGGCGCTTGCTTTGGCCGCGATGCGTTGGAACCAATGCCAATCGCCACTCTAGCATCGACACGCCGGAAAACGGTATCCATCGCGCCGACCGGCGTGTACGATAGCGCCGCGACCACCCGCTCCACGACAAGCATGGTGTGAAGGACCGGCAACATGAAGTGTCTCCGTTGCAGTACGGACGTGCCTCCCGACGCGAAGTTCTGCCCGGAATGCGGCGCGAGCCTCGCAAACACCTGCCGCGCGTGCGGCGCGCCCAACGTCGCCGGTCACAAATCCTGCAAGCAATGCGGCGCGGCGCTGGCGGCTGCCGTTGCTGCGCGGCGCGACGACGGTCAGGGCGCGTCGCCGGAGCGCTACACCCCCAAGCACCTGGCTGCGAAGATCCTCAGTGCGCGCCAATCGGTCGTTGGCGAGCGCAAACAGATCAGCGTGCTGTTCGCCGACATCAAGGGATCGATGGAGATGCTGGACGATCGCGATCCGGAAGAAGCGCGCGCCATTCTGGACCCGGTGCTCAAGCTCATGATGGAAGCGGTGCATCGCTACGAAGGCAC
>JANMVS010000245.1:0-3327 GCA_031392885.1 Verrucomicrobiota bacterium | reverse complement strand
GTGCGCTGGTTTGACATCCTTCCGGATGAGCCGGGCGTGAGTCGGCTCGTCAGCGACGACTCGCCCTGCCCGTTCGGCCGCATTCTCTCCCTTGGGGCCGTGGCTTTGTTTAGTCTCTTCCTCGCCGGATGCGTGGCGCCGAAGCCGCCGACGCCAGCGGTGCCAATGGTGGCCAGCCCTCCCCCGGCCCCGCGGGAATTCCGCGCCGTCTGGGTGGCCACGGTGGCCAACATCGACTGGCCCAGCAAACCCGGTCTGCCGGTTGCGCAGCAGCGCACGGAGCTCCTCGCGATTTTAGACCGCGCCCGCAGCCTTAATCTCAACGCTGTCATTCTGCAGGTCCGCCCGGCCGCCGACGCCCTTTACCCGTCGGAACTGGAGCCTTGGACTGAATATCTGAGTGGGGTGCAAGGCCGCGCCCCCGAGCCCTTCTACGACCCGCTCCAGGTTTGGATCGAGGAGGCGCACCGCCGCGGCCTCGAATTGCATGCGTGGTTCAACCCCTACCGGGCCCGCCATCATCAGGCCAAGTCCGACTTTGCCCCGACCCACCTGGCGAAAACCCATCCCGCCTCGGTGAAGAAATATGGGGAACTGTGGTGGATGGACCCCGGCGATGCCTTCGCGGCCCAGCGCACGCTCGCCGTGGTGGCCGACGTCGTCCGGCGCTACGACGTGGATGGGGTGCATCTCGACGACTACTTCTATCCGTATCCGATCGCCCGACCGGAGCCGGTTGCCCGGTCCACCCCGCACCCCGGCGGAGCCCCGGCGAACCAGGCCGACCCGAAGGAGATGGTGGATTTTCCGGATGAGCCCTCATGGGAAATTTATCGCATGGGAGGCGGCACCCTGGCGCGCGCGGACTGGCGGCGCAAAAATGTCGATAACCTGGTCGAGCAACTCCACCACACGATCCACAGCATCAAGCCGTGGGTGAAGTTCGGGATCAGCCCCTTCGGCCTCGGCCGGCCGGACCGCCGTCCGCCGGGCATCGAGGGTTTCAGCCAATACGACAAGCTCTACGCCAACGTCGAACTCTGGGTCGAACGCGGCTGGATGGATTACCTGACGCCGCAACTTTACTGGCCCGCCGCCGCGCAGGCCCAGTCGTTTGCGGTATTGCTCGACTATTGGGCCCGGCAGGTTGGCGGACGCTTCCACCTCTGGCCGGGGCTCTTCACCAGCGCCATCAACGACACGCCCAAGAGTTGGTCGATGCAGGAAATCACCCGCCAAATCGAGCTGGCGCGCGCCCAACCGGCGGCCGGCGGGCAAGTGCACTTCAGCATGATCGCATTGATGGAGGATCGTCATGGCATCAGCACGACCTTGCAAACGGGCGCCTATGCTCAAGCGGCGCTGGTGCCCGTGTCGCCGTGGCTGGACCAGACCCCGCCGCCGGTGCCCCATCTCCAACGCCAATCGGACGGGCGCATCATGATTCTACCCGGCCCGGGCGAGGCCGCGGCCAACTTTGCCGTCTGGCAACGGCAAGGCTCCGCATGGCAATTCTCCGTTCAACCCATGAGTGCACCGGTGGTCGCCGCCCCAGACGCGGAGACCATTGTCGTTTCCGCGGTGGATCGGCTGGGCAACGAAAGTCCGCGCGTCACGCTCGCTCTGGCTCAACCGAAGAAACCCTGATACCGCTCGCGTGCCGATCGTTCTCTTTCTCATTATCGTTCTCATTCTCCCTGCTAGCCCGGAAATTTCATCCTTTGATCCATCCAAGGCATGAGTATGAAATATCCCTGCTAGGTCCGACGCATCCTTGATAAACTAGAAACGGGAAAGAAAGAACGAGAAGGATTAAGAGAACGAGAACGAATCGATCACACCATGCCTGAAACAACTCCCGCTCCAGTTTCATCCCACGCCTGGCGCTGGATCCCCACGCTCTACTTTGGCCAGGGCATTCCCTACGTGGTCGCGATGACCCTGTCGGTGGTCATGTATAAAAACCTCAAGGTCTCGAACACCGAGATCGCGCTCTATACCAGCTGGCTGTACCTGCCGTGGGTCATCAAGCCGCTGTGGTCGCCGGTGGTGGATATGTTCCGGACCAAGCGCGCCTGGATCGTGAGCCTGCAATTGTTGCTCGGCGCCGCGTTCGCGGTGGTCGCGCTGACCGTGCCGGCCCCCGGCTTTTGTCGCCTGACCCTCGCGGTCTTCTGGCTGATGGCCTTCAGCTCGGCGACGCACGACATCGCCGCGGACGGATTCTATCTGCTCGCGATGCCCGCGCATCAGCAGGCGGCGTTCGTGGGCGTGCGCAGCACCTTCTACCGGCTGGCGATGATTGCGGGCCAAGGCGGCTTGGTTTACCTGGCGGGCTCGTTGCAGGAAATCACCGGAGACGTGCGGATGGCCTGGACCTCCGTGTTTGTGCTCCTCGCGGTGGTGTTCGCGGTCATCGGCCTTTACCACTCGATCGTGCTGCCACGCCCGGCGACCGATGGCCCGGTTGGACGAGGGCAACCGTTCGCGGCGGGATTCGTCGCGGTGTTCGGCGCTTTTTTTCGCAAACCGGGCATCAGAGTCATCCTGGGCTTTCTGTTGTTATACCGATTTGCGGAGGCGCAGTTGCTCAAGTTGGTCACGCCTTTTCTCCTCGATGGCCGCGCGATCGGCGGGCTCGGGCTCACCACCCAGCAGGTCGGGATCGTCTACGGCACGGTGGGCGTGCTGGCCCTCACCTTGGGCGGGTTGGTCGGCGGTTATGTCATCTCGCGCTACGGACTGCGGCGCCTGCTCTGGCCGATGATCTTCGCGATGTACACGCCCAACGTGGTGTTTGTGGTGCTGGCGCTCACCCAGCCCGCCAGCACGTGGTTGATCGGGACGGCCCTGGCCGTGGAGCAATTCGGCTACGGCTTCGGCTTCACTGCCTACATGATGTACATGATCATGGTCGCCGAGGGAGAACACAAGACGGCGCATTACGCGATCTGCACCGGATTCATGGCCCTCGGCATGATGTTGCCCGGCATGGCCGCCGGCTGGATCCAGGATCAGGTGGGCTATCTGAATTTCTTCCTCTGGGTCCTCGTCGCCAGCATCCCGTCGTTCGTCATCACCGCCTTGGTCAAGGTGGACCCGGGGTTTGGGAAGAAAACGGGGTGAAGGTTTGCGCGCGCCCCACAGTCCCGGATGGTTAACCGCTAATGACTTCATCGCAGGATGTATCCTTCAAGGTGCGCTCCGACTGATCGTCTCCGTCTCTGGGTTTCGGGGGCCGTCTGATCGCCGGCAGAATATTCCGAAAGCAATGAGCGGGTACCCGCCGCGGTAAGGGCCGTTGCCCGCAGTGACGCGGGCCCTCCA
>JANMVS010000243.1:0-3746 GCA_031392885.1 Verrucomicrobiota bacterium | reverse complement strand
CCTATCAGCTGGCCCGCCGTCCGCTCAGCGGATCCATCGTCGCCAGCACTCAGGCGGCAGTGCGTTACACTTTGTTTCGGGCCGCTGTGAGCACCGGAAATACTTTTGCCTCTGGCCCGGACGTGACGGTGGCGGCTTATGGCAGTTCCTCGGTTACACCGGCTGCGGCGCGCAGTGCCGCGACTCTGACGAATCCCAACAGTACGGATGCACTGGCGACGAACGCGGTGGATTTTGGCGTCTGGCTTTACGTTCGGGATCCGGGCTCGGGTGGGTTGCGGCGGATCTTTCCCGCCGATGACAGCGATATTACGCACGCGGCTCGCAATACTGGTTCCGCGCTTGATGCGGACCGGTTTCCTGCAGCGGCTGATGTCATGGTTAGAATCTTGACTGAACACGGGGCGAACTTGTTGGCCGAGATGGAAAGCGGGGCGGGGCGGTTCACGCGTCCACCTGTCTATGCCACCGACGCAGAGTGGTGGTGGGCCGAGGTCGAAGCCCACTCGCGGGTTTACACGCGACGCGTGGAAGTGAAGGGGAGGGCGCTATGAAGCAGGACGACAAATCTCGTTATGTCGGAGCCTGCTGGCAGGCGATTCAGGGTCTGCGCCGTCGGCGGGTGACGCGAATCGCCTCCAAGCAGGCGCCTCCAAAAGACCGGTCCCATTTAACAGCGCACGGCTTTGCCCTCATCATCACCCTGTCGCTGCTCTCGCTGCTGGTTCTCGCCGTCCTGGCCCTCAGTGCGATGACCAAGGTCAGTTCGCAGATCGCCGCCGTTTCCATTTATCAAATCCAAGCGCGCCAGAACGCCCTGCTGGGTCTTCAGGTAGGCTTGAGCGATCTGCAACGTCATGCTGGTGATGATTGGCGCCTGACTGGCATGGCCGGCATCACGGGCATCGCCGCCAATGCGGCAAACAGCACCCGCCACTGGTGCGGCGTGTGGGAGCAGGGTAACGGGACGTTTGTCGCCTGGCTGACCTCGGGAGCTCAGGCGACGGGTAGTGCGGCGATGCAAAGTGGGGTGACCACGGTTGCGCTGATCGGCGGCAACACCGTGGGTGCCGCCGCGGCCAATTCCGAGCATGTCATCGCCGGCAAGATCCCGCTCAGGTTGACGGACACGCTGGCGGCGCCCGGCGTCGCGACGATGGTGGGGAGCTATGCCTACCTGGTGCTCGATGAGGGCGGGAAGATCTGCGCCTATGCCCCGGCGGGCCAATTGAGCCTCCCCGGTGTCAAACCCCGCCTCACGAGCACGGTGCCAACCTCCGCCGCCGGCAAACTCGCCACGGCACTCAATTTATATGCGGGCAAGCTGCCGGCAGTGCTATCCTACGAGCAACTCAGCCTGCTCCCGACGCCAGCCGCTGCGCTCACGCCGTCCGTCCTCCAGGACAATTTTCATCATGTCACACTCACCACGCGCACGTTGATGGGCAGTCCGTATTTTGCCGGCAACCTCAACCTCAACACCACCTCGACGATTGTCTGGCGCAGCGTGCTGGAGACTTACAATGCCACGCCCGGCGCGGTGATTCTCTCCCCGGCCAACCTGACCGCCCAAGGCAACGCCCTCGGCAACGGCCTCGCCGCCACCACTCTCGGGAAAGGGGCCAATAGCCCGTTCAGCACGGTCAACGGCTTCGGCGCGTACCTCGCCACGCTTTTCCCGTTAACCAGTTCGCCAAATTATGGGCAAATTATGGACGCGATCGGTCCGCTGCTCAGCGTACGCTCCGACACATTCCGGATTCGAGGCTACGGTGAGGTGCTGAATCCGAGCGATGCCGCCAAGGTCGAAGCCACTTCCTATTGCGAGGCGATCGTTCAGCGAACCCCCAACCTGGCTCCTAACGGCTTGGGCCGAAAATTCGTCATCATCGGCTTCCGCTGGCTGCGTCCGAATGACATCTAGGAAATGTCTTCAAAATGTCATTGCGAGGAGCCCCGTCCCAGGGGCACCGATGCAATCCAGCCGCTTCGTCAGGCCAGCCCGGATATTTCACACTCTGCTCGCAACCGAAACCACACCCTGTGCCAAAAAAATTTCGCATTCACGGCTGCTCGGGATATCCGGGCTAGCGAGTCCTCGCTAAAACTGCGCAGGGGGAGGAACTCGAAAGACAGGCCGGCCGTGGTGAGCAAGCGCAAGGCGGTGGGCCCGGCCGAACTCCGTGCCGGCAAACGGTGACCAGAGAGTGGCGAAGGCCGCCGATGAAGTCGGCGGCGCCGGCACCTTGCTGCTTGCCGTTACCGTTGCGTCATGGGGAATCTTGGAATTGAAGAGGCTCAAGACCACGATCCAGCCGGGGAAGATTCCGGCCCGTCTGGTCACGACCGGCCCCTTCCGCTTCACACGCAACCCCCTCTATGTCGCACTGCTGCTCGTGCTCACCGCGCTCGCGCTCCTGGGAAATTCTTTATGGCTGGCGTTCGGCACCGGCGCGTTGTGGTTGTTACTTGATCGGCTCGTCGTGGTTCGCGAGGAGCTACAGATTCGGCAAAGCTTCGGCTCCGAGTATTTGGCCTACGCTGCCCGCGTTCGCCGTTGGCTCTGAGCGCAAATAAACGGTTCCCCCCAAGCCGTGCTATTCGCTAAAATCCAGTTTCCTATCGGTAAGCACCCGGAAACAGGCGATCGGGGTTGGAATGTTCTTTAGCGGCAACTTGCCCAATGATTCAAAACGGCATCCGCCCGAGACCTTCAATACGGCTCACCCACCAAAACCCCTGCTGAGACAATAAAATGGGTGTTGGGGCGTGCGGACGGTTGTAACCGGGGACTGTTCCGGTGATCCATTACGACCCCGTCCATAAAACACCCAACAAAAAGCCCCGCCGTTTCGGGCGAGGCTGAGATGACGAGAAGCGGAAGGCCTTAACTCACAAACCGGCGGCGTAGTGCAGCGAGACCGAGAAACGTACCGCCAAGCAAGGCGAGGGTGGTTCCGCCATCAGGTACACGGGACTCGCCCACTTGAATAGTGATCGTCTCGCCGGTTAAACGATCAGACACGGCATAGGTTCCGAGGTTGAGTCCTAGGGACGCAAAGGTGCCAGAAGTATTTATCCAGTTTTGGTTGGGTGTCCAAAGACCTGAAATAATGTCTGCCGCCCTCATCCCGATACCGGGTTGCCTAAAGCCCCCCAAAAAGCCGGAATAGGTTGAAAATGATGTGGACCCTGATGTAACCGCCCAGCCAAAATTCGAGAACGAGAATGGGCCATTGGGAGTGGTGATGGCGCTAGCGTCGGTGCCACTGTTGAACTTGAACAAGGTGTCGATGACGCCAAAGGAAGTCCCTCCCATGATGTCGATATCACCGGCAGTGGCATTGTTCTCGATGCCAGTGCCGCCCCAACCGTCCCCGTACGAGGAGGAAAGCAAATTGGCTATGTTTAATGTCCCCGAAGATGTCATTACGACGTCGGCTCCGACCTGGGAAAACGTGAACGTGACATCGGCGCGGCTAAGAGAAGCTGAAAGTGCGAGCACGGCAGCGGCAATAATGGATTTTTTATTCATAACAATGCATGGGGTTTGCGGATAATTAATGGAGATGTGATCCTGATCTGCAGTAACTTGAGCAATAGTTGGACCAGACAGCTAACAAATATTAATTGTCATTGATTATCAGGCAAATACGGAATTTATTGTCGTTTCCACTAAAATGAGAACACAAGAATCGCATGAAAAGTGTAAGTATTTCCGACACCTTGTCGGAAAATCTTACACT
>JANMVS010000228.1:0-3540 GCA_031392885.1 Verrucomicrobiota bacterium | reverse complement strand
GGGGCGGCACGGGGTGCTCGGAGGTGTGGCCGTCGGGCCAGCGGACCCGGAGGCGGCGCGGCAGGTTGCCGTCGGGATAGCCAAAGAAGCAGGCGGCGCTGGACTGGCTGTAATAGCCCGAGCCGGCGGTCACTTCGCTGGTTTGGGTGGCACCGTCGGCAAGCTCCAGCGCGACCCGGGCGCCCACCGCGGTGGGATTGCCCGGAGGGCCGTGCAGTTCCACCCGCAGCGCGTGCCGGCCGGCCACCCCGTGGTTGCGGTAGGCCAGCGTCGTCCCGTTGTTGCGCGTCACAAAAAAGTCCGGCCACCCGTCGTGATCGAGGTCGAGCACCACGAGCGCCTTCGCATCACCGGGCACCACCAAATTACTCTCCGCCGGCGGCACCGCCGCGAAGTGCCCGTGGCCGTCGCCGCGCAGCAACTGGCTCAGGCCGCCGTCGAAGCGGCCCGCCACCGGCGCATAGGAGTTCTGCACCGCGTAGATGTCCGCGTGGCCGTCGCCGTCAAAATCACCGGCCACGATGCCCTGCAGCGGCGCGATCTGCGCCAGACGCGGCAGCGCTTCAAACCGGTACGTGCCGTCGGGCTGGCTCAGGAACACCCCGCTGCGGAACTCCGTGGCCGCAAACTTCCGGGCGGCCGCCAGCTTGTCCGCCCCGAGGATCTCCTCGAGCGTCGCCTGGGCGTAGCGGTCGTTCTTGGGATAGCGTTTCAGGAGCGCGGGGATTTTCACCGCCAGTTCGTTGCGGGTCCGCCAAGGATAGACCGTGTCGCCCTCGGAGTACGCTTCGATCAGCTGGGGCAGGCCGCCGGCATTAAAGTTGCCGTAATACAACAGGGCCGGGTGCGCGCCGCTGGCGTGGTACTGGGTGTTCAAACCGAGATTGCCCGCCACGTAGTCGGGCCGGCCGTCACCATTAAAATCCGCCGACGCGAGGGCGTTCCACCAACCGGGGCCGGCGGCGGCAAACCCCGCGGGCTCGGAGCGGTCCTCAAAGCCCTGGCCCGCGTGGTTGTGCCAGTAGCGGATCCCCCCCCACTCCAGGGCGAGCAATAAATCCGGCCAGCCGTCCTGATCGACGTCCGTCCACAGGGCGGAGCTCACCAGCCCGACATTGCGCAGGCCCGGGGCGAGCTGATCGGTGACATCCTCAAACTTGCCACCGTGATTGGCAAGCAAGGCACTGCGGGGCGGCAGCGGGTACTGGCCGGGTAACACCCGGCCGCCAAGAAAGACATCGAGGTGGCCGTCGCGATCAAAGTCGGCCGCCGCCGCCGCTCCCACGCTGATCGGCAGTGCGGGCAAGGCGTCAGGGGCGGCGGGATGGAACCGGCCATGACCGTCGTTGAGGAAGAGCTTGGGCTGATAGTCAGCGGAGCCCGCCGGCCGGTTCGCGCCGGACTTGGTGATCAGGACATCGTTCGCGCCGGCGCCATCGGCCTCGAACACCAGCACCGGACCATCGTCGAGGGGACTGGGGGACACCAGGCCGGGGACGTCCAAGACGCGAAAGGTTGCCGCGGTGCTGCTGCCCTGCAGGAGACGCAGCGGATCCAGCGTCGTGCCGCCCAGCAGCACATCCTCCGTGCCGTCGCCGGTCAGATCCCCGACGGCGGCCGCCGGGCCCCGGCGATTCTGCCGGAGCGGCAGCAACGCCTGCGGGTTGGGTTCCTCCCCCGATTTTTCCCGCGACAGGAACGAGAGCTGGGCGGAAGCGCTCACCTCCGCAAACTGCCCGGCCAGGGCCGCGGACTTGAGCGGGCCGGGCGGGACGGCCGGGGCCGCGGGTTCGGTGATCGTCAGTTTCCGGTCGGCGGCCAGGTCCGTGAAGCTCTGGCTCTGCCCGCTCGGCCAGGACACCGTCAACGTTTTGATCTGGGTTTCCTCCCCGAGTCCGAAGTGCAGCACCGGCTCACTGCTCGAGAGATAACCCCGCGCCAGCACCAGCTGCCGCACCTGCACCCCCGCCGCCGTCTCGAGCCGGACCGTCGCCCCCACCCCGAAGCGGTTCGACTGCGTCCCGCGCAAGGCCACGATCAGCCGGTGCCCCGTGGCCGAATCATTGCGCAGCAAGGTCACCCCGCTCTCGTAGTTTGCGTACACCAGGTCCAGGTCCCCGTCCCCGTCCAAATCCCCGAACGCCGCCCCAAAACTCACCCCCCGCTGGTCCAGCCCCCACGCCCGCCCCACACTCTCAAACTTCAAGTCCCCCAGGTTCCGGTACGCCAGATGCTCCTCCGCCAATACCCCGCTGCTCTTCACCACGTTCATCCTCGCTGCCAGACTGTCGGCCAGAATGATGCGTTGCCGGAGATCTGCATTCTGATACTCGCGATTCATCCCGTTGGTGACGTGGAGGTCGAGCCGCCCGTCATTGTCCAGGTCCTCCCACCGCACCGACCACGTCCAGTCCGTCGCCGGGAGGCCCGCCAGAAAGGCGGCCTCAAGCATCACGCCCGTGCCCGTGTTTAGAAAAAGCACGTTGCGCATTTGTTGCGGCGCCATGGCAGAATCATCGGGGTTCAATGGGACGCGGGCTCGCGACCCAGCCATGCCGCGCTGATCCTTCTCGTGCGTAGTCGCCGCCATGTCGGCGACGAAAAAATCGATCAGCCCGTCGTTGTTCACATCGCCCAGATCGGCGCCCATGGCGTAATAACTCGTGTGCGGTACTACGGCATTGATCGTGTTGGTGAAGGTGCCATCCCGGTTATTGCGATAGAGGCTGTCCGGAGTGGCGAAATCATTGGAGACGTAGAGATCCGGCCAGCCGTCGTTGTCGTAGTCCCACCAGATCGCGGAGTGGGCGAGATTTTCTCCGCCGATCCCGGCGCGATCCGTGACATTGGTGAAGGTGCCGTTGCCGTTGTTGTGAAAAAGGTAATCCCGCTGGCCGTTGGGATGCTTCGCCGCATCAAGCATGTTGGTCTGCACATACACATCCAGCCACCCGTCGCGATCATAGTCACAGAAGGCGCCCATGCCGCTGGCATCACTCACCGCCAGGCCGCGCGCCCCCGCCTCTTCCTTGAACGTCCCGTCATGCTGGTTGACATATAATTGATTGGGCGCGCCAAAGCGGCAGACATAGATATCCAGCCAGCCGTCGTTGTTCACGTCGGCGAATGTTGCCCCCTGTTTCCACGCCTCCCGCTCGTTCCTGGCGTCACCGCCCTTGCCCTGCATCCACGCCAGGCCCGCATCCAGCAGCCCCGCCGCGCCACCCAGTCCGGCCGGCCCCGTGACGTCCGCAAACTTCCATTGGCCGAGATTGCGAAACAACCGGCAGCCCTCCGTCTTGCTCACCACGAAAATGTCCGGCCGGCCGTCGTTGTCGTAATCCCCCACCGCCACCCCCGTGCCGATCGCGCCGTACACCAGTTCCTGGTAGCGCTCCCCCCACATCTTGGGATCGGCATAGTTGTTTTCGGTGACCACTCCCGTTTGCGCCGGGGCCATCAGCGTGAACATCGTCGCCCCCGCCGGCCCCGACTTGGCCGCCAGCGCCTGCGCCACCAACGCGGCCGGTTCCGCCGCGC
>JANMVS010000203.1:0-2785 GCA_031392885.1 Verrucomicrobiota bacterium | reverse complement strand
CCTGGAATTACACCCTGGATGGCGGGGGGATTCGCGACGGCTGGAATGAGATCGTAATCTACAACGAGTCGGCCGAGGAACTGAGCGTCGTGGCCGTCGAACTGGGGATCCGTCGAGTAAAATGAACCCGCCGCCACCCTTGTTCCCGTCCGTCGAAATGCCATGATGATTTTCCCGACAAAAAAAAGTGACCCCGGGCTCTACCCTTACCGGCACGGGATCTACTTCGCGTTTTTCAACGCGCTCAACTGGCAAGTGGCCATCGGGACCCCCACCGTGCTCTTCATGCAGCAGCTCGGCGCCAACTCCTTCCAGGTGGGCCTCGTTTTTTCGTGGACGTTTCTGCTCACGCCCACGCAGGTTTTTTCCACGGCCCTGCTCTCACGCTACGGCTACAAGCGCCTGACCATGGCCGGCTGGGGCGCCCGCAGTGTCTGCCTGCTCGTGCCCATCGGCCTCTCGCTGCTCGCACCCCCGACTCCGGTCGCATGGATGATCAACGCGATGATGGGGTCGACGTTCTGCTACTGCTTCCTTCGCGCCATCGGTACCTCCGCCCTCACCACGTGGTTCTATCAGCTCGTGCCCGCGGAGCTGCGCGGCCGCTACTGGACCACGGACCAGCTCACCGCTGGCGTGGCAGTCGGCGTGTCGTTGCTCATCTACGCCCTCTTCTTCACCGTACTGCCGCCGTACACGGCCTTCATTTTGTTGTACCTCATTGCCGTGCTGGGCGCACTCCTGGCCTACCAGCAGCTGATGAAGCTGCCCGACGCGGAGCGGCCCAAGCCGATCAGCATCGAGAAGGTCCTGACCGAGACTCCCCGGCTGATGATGGAGCCGAGTCTCTTCCGCACCTACTTGTGGATTTCCGTCGTCTTCTTTGCCGGTATCACGCCACTGGCTCCATTTGCCGCCTACTACCTGAAGACTGCCGCTGGGGTCAGTTCGGCTCAGGTGATTTTGCTGACGATGATGACCTACGTGGGCCTGATCGTGGCAAATCTCGCGATGCGCAAGCACATGGACCACATCGGAGCGAAGCCCTTCTTCAAGGCCGCGTTCCTCAGCTACGCCCTGATCTCGGCTGCTTGGATCGCCTTCCTTTTCACCGGCGGCAGGGCCTACTGGACACTGCCCATCCTCTTCTTTCTGCAAGGCGCCGGCTCGGGCTTCTGGAATTCCGCCAACTTGAGCTACCTCGCGAAGATTCTGCCCGAGCACGACCGGGCCCTGCCCGTGTCGATCCACGGCGCCGTCATCACCTTCATCGGCGGCTGCACACCTGTCCTGTGGGGCCTGTTTCTCAAGGTGCCGGGCGAGGTCCCGGCGATTGACGCCAAGGTCTTCGCAGGCTTCTACGCCAGTCTGCTGGTCGTTTGCGTCGGTCTCCTTTTCTTTGTCCGCCGATTGCCCGAAATCGCCGGACCGGTAGGTCCCATCTTCCAAGGCAGCTGGGTGCTGCGACCCTTCCGCGCCGTAGCCACACTCGTGAACCTGATTGAGGACGAGCCAACGAAGGACGAGGACAAGAAACTGGACTCGGGCTCCTAGTGCGCGGGCACGAGGCGAAGCAACTCCGCCGGATCCAGGACCAGCCCGGCCCGGATCACCCGGTGGATGCGGCGGGTGTGCCGGATGTCCGTCAAAGGGTCAGCGTCGAGCACTACCAAGTCTGCCCGCTTGCCCACCTCGATCGAGCCCAGTTCGCTGGACTGACCCAGCGCCCGGGCGTTATTGCGCGTTGCCGCGAGCAGTGCGGCAGACGGTGACAACCCGGCTTCGGTGAGCAATTCCAGCTCCTGCAGCAGGGCGCCGCCGGGCGGGCAAAACTGCACGGGGGTATCCGAACCCGCCATCAGTTCGACCCCGGCCAGATGGAGTTTCAGCGTCAGTGCCTTCATCTTGTCGAACTGCTGCTGCCGGAGTGAAGCCGTGGCCGGATCGAGCGGCTGGGCTTGGGCCGAGTGTTGCCACCCCTCGCGCAGGCGGGCCGGAAGCTGTTCCAGGTCGGGGTGCTTCTGCACCGACTCGAGATCTCTCAGCAGCATCCAGTTCCGATAAACGACCAAGGTCGGATTGATCGCGACGCGCTGTTGCACGATGGCTGCAATCAAGTCTTTGACCACGGGTGAGTCCAGATCGACCACCGCCTTGCTCTCCAGGACTCGCCGCTCCAACGCCGTGAGCTCGTCCTTGGAAAAGACGGCCCGTTCCGCCGGGGGGGGCCAGCGCGGCGTGCCCGCCGGCAGGATGAATTCGAACACCGAGCCGATGTGCTCGAGGCTGTTGATCCCGTCGGCGACAGCTTCCTGCGCAGTATAACCCCAAGCGAGGTGCGCGGTCGCCCATTTGCCGTGGCGCTGCGCCTCGCGCACGAGCGCCTGGCCCACCTCCCGCGACGTGCCGACGTAGATCTTGAAGGTGCGCACCCCCGCGGCGGACATCCGCTCAACGAAGGCCGGCACCTTGGCGGGATCCGTCATCGGCCAGCTCACGAATGGGTGGTAGGCGGGATTGCCGTCCACCAAGGGGCTGCCCATGAACACCCGCGGCGCGAGCGCCGGGTGCGCCTCGGCGTAGGAGGCCAATTTCATCTCGGCCACGATTTCGTCGCCCGCATCGCGAACCGACGTGACGCCATGCGCGAGGAAAAGAGGAAACAACTCCTCCGCAGGAAGATCGAGGCTGTGCAGGATGTGGACGAGGTGAACATGGCCATCGATCAAACCGGGAATAAGAAACTTGCCCCGGGCATCGACCACCTCGGCTCCCGCCGGCGGAG
>JANMVS010000183.1:0-6489 GCA_031392885.1 Verrucomicrobiota bacterium | reverse complement strand
CCTGGTCGAGTTGCCGACGGCCGATGAAACCAATGACAACATCGTGGCCTGCTGGGTGCCGGCGCAACTGCCCCCGGCGGGGGAGCCGGTTCTTTTCGAGTATAATCTACACTGGCTGACCGACCCCGGCCGGCGCCCACCTGCCGGCTATGTGATCTCCACCCGCACGGCGAGTGTCATGGGCCGGCCGGAGTTGCGGCGTTTCGTGGTGGAATTCGAGGGCCCCTATCTCAAAGCCCAGTCGGATGATCCGGAAATAGCGGCAATCGTTACTCTGGGGACCGGCGCTAAGCAGCAAGGAGTTGCGGTGGTGCAGAAAAACCGGTTCACCGGCGCTTGGCGGGTGGTATTTGAAGTCGAACCCGACCGCACCGGACACCCCGTGGAACTCCGTTGCTTTCTGCGCAAAGGCCCGCATGTGCTCACCGAGACATGGAGCTATCTCTGGAATCCCTAGACTCTTTTCGGCCGAACACCGGAACGTTGGAACAATGGAACTCCGCCTACGTCCGGGTCGAGGATTACCTGCGCGCCCACCGCATCCATAACCGGCTGCACCAGAGCCGGCTCATCCAGCGGGTGCTGGTGGCGGCCGCGGCGAGGCACCTGCAGAACCCCGGGCTCGACCCGGCCACCCTGGCGATCGAGGAAACCGACCGGTTGATGGACGGCTGGTTCGGGGAATTGTTGAATGAGAAAGGTCTGGCCCATGACCGCATTGCGGCCGAGGGGCGCGTGGCCTTGTTGCTGGCGGATGGGATGCAACGCTGGCCCTATGTCTTCCTCGAGGAGCAAAATGTTCCCGCGGAGTTTGCGCAGCTCATGCAGCAGAGTTCCATCAAGGCCGGGCCGGATCTGGCGGTGTCGAGCATGGTGCCGCGCGATATCGACCTCGGAATTATCACCGAGGCGGCGGGCAGCACCCTCGAACATATTGAACGCCTGCCCCTCGTGCGGGTGCTGCTCCTCTGGGGCATCTTTGCGGGTGTGCTGCTGGCCGTCTTTTTTGCGACCCGCTGACCCATGAGTCCTCCGTTCACCGTCGAACAAGTGGACCGGGCGCGCGTGGGCCGGAGGCGCATCACTTTTTTCACGCTCGTTTTCCTGCTGACCAGTCTGGCGACCTGGTTCATGGCCGACTTGCTCTGGCGCGATGGCATGACCGCGATCGAATGGGTGGTGCTGGGCTTGTTTGTCATCCTTTTCGCCCATATCGCGGTCGGGTTCATCACCGCGTTGCTGGGTTTTTACGTGCTCAATCGCAACGGCGACCCGTATCGCATCAGCCGGTCCATTGCGGGGGAACCGCTGGCCGGCTTGCCCCTGGCGTCCACCGCGATCGTGATGCCGATTTTCAATGAGGATCCCAGCCGCGTTTTCGAGGGCCTGCGGGTCGTCTACCGTTCGCTGGAAGCCTCGGGCCGGCTGGCGAACTTCGATTTCTTCATTCTGAGCGATTCGAACAATCCCAACCACTGGATCCAGGAGGAAGTCGCCTGGGTCGAGCTCTGCAAGCAGCTCAACGGCTTTGGGCGGATTTTTTATCGCAAGCGCCGCAGCTCGATTAACAAGAAGAGCGGCAATGTCGCGGATTTTCTCCGGCGCTGGGGCCGCAAATACCGCTATATGGCGGTGCTCGATGCCGACAGCATCATGACGGGCGAATCCCTGCTCAAGCTGGTGGCGATGATGGAACGGAATCCCCAGGTGGGCATCCTGCAGACCGCGCCGCGCGTGGTGAATGGCGTCACGCTTTACGCGCGGCTGCAGCAATTCTCCAACCGCCTGTACAGTCCGCTGTTTCTCGCCGGCCTGAATTACTGGCACCAGGGCGAGAGCAATTTCTGGGGGCACAATGCCGTCCTCCGCGTCGCCCCGTTCATTGATTTCTGCTGTCTGCCGGAGTTGCCCGGGCGCGAGCCGTTTGGCGGACGCATCCTCAGCCATGATTTTGTCGAGGCGGCGCTGATGCGCCGGGCCGGCTGGGGCGTGTGGCTGGCCTATGATCTCGACGGCAGCTATGAGGAGGGACCCCCGACGCTCATCGACAGTGCCAAGCGCGACCGACGCTGGTGTCAGGGCAACCTGCAGCACAGCTGGCTCCTCTTCGCCCAGGGGTTCCATCCGGCCAACCGCTTCCATCTGCTGCAGGGTATCATGGGTTATCTGGCCTCCCCCTTATGGCTGCTCTTTCTGCTGCTCAGCAGCATCCACGCGTTCCGGGATGTGGCGGCGGGCAGCTTCGCCCAGTATCACGCCGAGAAGTATCTCGCGATTTTCAACTACCCGGTCGAAGTCCCCGAGGCGATGGCGTTGTTTCTCTTCACCCTGCTGCTGCTCTTTTTGCCGAAGGCGATCAGCGTGCTGCTGGTCCTGGGCCAGCGGCGGGCCGCGGCCTACGGCGGACCCTGGCGCCTGCTGGTGAGCGTGCTGCTGGAGGTGGTGACCTCCACGCTGCTGGCGCCCGTCCACATGATGTTCAACTCCAAGTTCGTGCTCTACATTCTGCTCGGCCAGGGCGTCGGATGGGTGACGCAAAAGCGCGCGGCGAGCGAGGACACCGACTGGCGCGAGGCGATCATCACGCACTCCGGCCAAATGGCGTTCGGCCTCGTGTGGGGCGTGTCCGCCTTCATTTTGGTGCCGTCGTTTTTCTGGTGGCTCAGTCCCGTGATCGCGGGCCTGCTGTTGTCCGCCCCGCTGTCCATTATCCTCGGCAAGGCGGGCTTTGGCCGCCGGGCCCGGGAGCGGGGACTTTTTCTCACCCCCGATGAGACCGAACCGCCGCCGGAACTCAGCCGCCTGGAGCGGAACTTGGAGGAATGTTACCGGCACATGCAGCCCATCCCGCAGTTGCGCGACGATTACGGCCTGCTGCAGGCCGTGCTCGATCCTTACGTGAACGCGGTGCATGTCTCGCTGCTGCGCCAGCGCGGGGGCAGCCATGCCATGCGATCCTACTTTGGGGGGTTGCGGAAAAAATTGCTGGCCGAGGGCCCGGGGAACCTGACGCATCGCGAAAAAATGGCCCTGCTGCTCGATGCGGAGTCGATGATCTGGCTGCACGAGGCGCTCTGGAAGCAACCCGCGGAGCAGCTCTCCGCGTGGTGGCGGCTCGCCATGCGCCAATACAACGTGCTCACCGCGAGTCCGGTGACGGCGCTCTATCGCTGAGGGCTACTCGACGTTTGCGTAGGCGCTGACGACGACCGGACGGCCAGATTTCTCGCGACCGAAGAGGCGGATCGCCGCGCTGGCGGGGTCGGCCGTGCTCCGGGGTTTGAGATAAAGCCGGTAGTGCTTGCCCGCCACCACCGTCTCCAGCCGCGCGCTAAAGGCGGCATTGGTGGCCTGGGCGTCGGTGAAGCTGATTTCCAAACCAGGGGAGGGAACGAGCTCGATGGATTTTTCTTCTGCGGTGGCATTCAGCAACCAGGTCAAACTGCGCGGGATGAGCTGGGTGATTTCCGGGACCACAATCCGCACGTGCAGGCGCCCGGGGCTCGCGGCCTCATCGGTCACCACCGTGATGCTGCGCTCGTAAAGGCCCAGGCGGTCGCCGATGGTGAAGCGGGCCTTGATCGTGCCGGAGGCCCCGGGCGCATAAATCTTCTGATCCGCCGTGGCGGCCAGACAGTCGCAGTTGGTCTGCAGGTCGATGAGGGTGACGGGCCTGGCCGTATTGTTCTTGAACTCGAAACTGACGTCCTGGGTCGTTTGGAAAGGAAGGGTGGAGACCGTCAGGGCTTCGGACTTCCATTCCAGCGCGGCGACGGACAGGGGGAGAACGGCAAGGAGGCAGGACAGAAAGGAGCGACGGGGCATGGCTGAATTGACCGCGGCAATCCGTCTAAGTGCCCAAGGCAATCTGCGTCAACGCCTGGGCCACCCGGGCATACTCGGCTTTTAGATCAGCGACGGCGGCAGCGGCGGCGGAAAAATTGGAGACTTTGCCTTGCGCTTCGATCTCCTGCGCAAATTGGGCGAGCCGCTTGGCGCCGAAATTGCTGGAACTGCCTTTGATGGAGTGGGCGGCGCGGGTCACGACGGCGGCGTCCTGCCGGACCAAGGCCTGCTCAAGTTCGGTCAGTCGCTCCGGGGTATCCCGGAGGTAGATCTCGACCAGTTCGCGCAGGAAGTCCCCGCCGCTCTCCGGGCTCAGCGCGCGCAGGGCGTCGATTACCTGTAAGTCGAGGGGTGGATTATCTGACATGATGGTTTTTGGGCTATTTAAGGCCTAGCCCGGATATCCCGAGCAGCCGTGAATGCGGAAAAAGATTTGGCACAGGGTGTGGTTTCGGTTGCGAGAAGAGGGTGAAATATCCGGGTTAGGCGAGAAGGAGTTTTTCTCAATTTCCTTGCGGTTCGCAAGCCTGAGCAAAAGTTGATTCAAGCCAGCGTGAGGAAGCGGCTCGGTGCCGATTTTGGGGGCGTCGCGGATGATCGCTTGGGCGCTTTTCCGTTTTGTGATCAACTGCCGGATTTCCTCGTAATGTCAATCAACCCATGAAAAGCGCCGCGTCCCCGCGGCCCCGTGCCCGGCAATGGGCGCCGCCGCGGCGGCGAAAATCGGGACTTCGACGAGCCCCACTTCGCCAGTAGGTAACACCTTCTTACGGCAAGAATTGGCGGGCTCCTTGCTTTTCTCGCCGCGTAGCGTCGTCAGCTGCCGGGCGAGAACCCCGCAGACAGCCGGGGCGCTCATAGAAACCGATTTTCATTTGCGGTGGGTCCGATCCCTCGAAGCTTGTCAGGGATCGTGAGCCCGTCGAACGGCTCCGGCATGGCTGGGTCCCGCGGTCCGGGGAGCGCCGGCGTCCCGCCCGAGCCTGGCCGAGGGGGAGGAAGGCGGCGGACTGTCTTCGGCGAGACGCCGAAGACGGCACGCGGGACGCGTGCGCTCCCCGGACCACGGCGGAATCTTTGTCTTTACGGGTTTGGTCAAATGCCGCGGGGCGCGCCCTGAGGATTTTTACTATACGTATCATATAATACAGATACGTTGATATTATCCTTGCAGAGTGCGGCCAAGGACCCTTTTTTGCAGGCACATTTATGGCAAAATCATTCGTATTTTCTTCTGAATCGGTCGGCGAAGGTCACCCCGACAAGGTGGCTGATCTTATTTCCGACAGCGTGTTGGACGCCTGCCTGGCGCAGGACCGCACCAGTCGGGTCGCGTGTGAGACCATGGTGAAGTCGAACATGGTCATTCTGGCCGGCGAGATCACGACCAAGGCCCAGCTCAACTATGAGGCCATCGTGCGCGCCGCGATTCGCGATATCGGCTACGTCAATCGTGACGATGTTTTCCACGCGGACACGGTCTTCATCAACAATTACCTGACCCGCCAGTCGCCCGATATTTCCCAGGGCGTCGACGCCAGGAAGGCCAAGGGCAAGAAGACGGCGGAGCAGGGCGCCGGCGATCAGGGTCTCATGTTCGGCTACGCCTGCACCGAGACGCCTGAGCTGATGCCGACTCCCGTGATGTTTGCCCACCGTCTCGGCCGCAAGCTCACGCAGCTCCGCAAGAGCGGCAAGGTCGATTGGCTCCGGCCCGACGCCAAGTCGCAGGTTTCGATTCGCTACGAAAACGACCAGCCGGTCGCCGTGGAAAATGTGGTTATTTCCACCCAGCACACGGCGGACGTATCGCACGCCCAGATCGAAAGCTATCTGATCGATAACGTCGTCAAAAAGGTCATCCCGGCGCGCATGCTGACCAAGAAGACGCAATTCCTTATCAACCCGACCGGCCGTTTCGTCATTGGCGGACCGCAGGGCGACTCTGGCCTCACCGGCCGCAAGATCATCGTCGATACCTACGGCGGCTGGGGCCGTCATGGCGGCGGCGCTTTCTCCGGTAAGGATCCTTCCAAGGTTGATCGCTCGGCCGCCTACATGTGCCGCTGGGTCGCCAAGAATATTGTGGCTTCCGGCCTCGCGGACATCGCCGAACTCCAGGTGGCCTACGCCATCGGTCATCCCGAGCCTGTCAGTGTCTATGTTGATACGATGGGCACCGGTAAGGTGCGTGACGAGAAAATCGCCAAGGCCGTCACCAAGGTTTTTGGCTTCAAGCCCGCCGACATCACCCGGCAGCTCAACTTGCTGCGCCCGATCTACCGCCAGACCACCAATTACGGCCACTTCGGCAAAGCCGGCCTCCCGTGGGAGCAGACCTACAAGGTCGCCGCTCTTCGCACCGCCGTCAAATAACCCTCATCCCCTCATTATTATGGCTACCACCACCACTCAACGCGCCGATTTCAAGGTCAAGGATATCACTCTGGCCGACTGGGGCCGCAAAGAAATCTCCGTCGCCGAGCACGAGATGCCCGGACTTCTTTCCGTCCGGAAAAAATTTGGCCCCTCCAAGCCGCTCATCGGCGTGCGCATCACCGGCTCGTTGCACATGACGATCCAGACCGCCGTTCTCATTGAGACGCTCAAGGAGCTTGGCGCCGATGTGCGTTGGTGTTCTTG
>JANMVS010000154.1:0-6275 GCA_031392885.1 Verrucomicrobiota bacterium | reverse complement strand
GATCGGCGACATTTCCGAGGCCAAGGCGCTCAAGGCGATCTTCACGGAGTCGCCCTCCCGTCCGGCCATCAGCAGCACCAAGGCCCTCACCGGCCACGGGCTGTCGCTGGCCGGGGCACAGGAGGCGGCGTTTTGCGCCCTCGCCATGAAGGAAGGTTTCATCCCGGGCTCGGCGCACATCACCAACCTCGATCCCGCCTGCACCGGTCTGAACATCATCCGCGCCACTCTGCCGCAGCGCCCCAACGTCGTGCTGAGCAACAGCAGCGGCTTCGGCGGCGCCAACGTCTGCCTCGTGTTCAAGTCGGTCTGACGCGGATGAGCCCCGGGCCACTTTCCTCCCGCTACCGCACCGCCTTTGTGACAGGGGCCAGCACCGGGCTGGGGCTGGCCTTTACCGAGATGCTGCTGGCCGGGGGGGTCGAGGTCTGGGGCACTTCCCGCGATGCCTCCCGCCTGCCCGCGCGACCCCGGTTCCACGCCGTGGCGTTCGAGCTTGGCGACGGCACCGCGGCCGGGAAAATATTCCTCGAGATGGAAAAGGCCGCGGGTGGTTTCGATGTTGTCATCAACAACGCCGGGTTCGGGGCCTTCGGTTCCTTTGCCCACACGGACTTTGCCGTCTGGGAGGACCAGTTTCGCGTCATGCTGGTCAACACGGCGCACCTCAGCCAGGTCGCGTTGCGCGGCATGTTGGTCCGCCAGCACGGGGCGCTCGTCAACATTTCCTCCATCGCCGGCGAATTCGGCATGCCCTACCAGGCCGTGTACAACTCGGTCAAGGCCGGTCTCTCTGCGCTCAACGAGAGCCTGATGTATGAGGTCAAGGGTACCGGAGTCATCATCATCGATTTCCGGCCGGGCGACTACCGTACCGATTTCGAGGGTTCCGTCCGCCGCCCGCCGGGCACCGCCGGTCCGGGCCAGGAGAAAACTTGGGCGGCCTTCACCGCGATGATGCAGTCCGGCCCGCCACCGGCGCACGCCGCGGCGTCGCTCCAGCGTGCCCTGCTGCGCGGTCGCAGCGGCACCGTACGCAGCGGCCGCTTCTTCCAGGCCGTGCTTGCGCCGTTCCTGGCCCGTTTCGGATCGCTGGCGCTCAAGCGCCGCATCCAGGAAAAATACTTCGGACTCTAACCATGGAACGGGTGCGCATCCTCATCCTCACCTCCAGCACCGGCGCCGGCCACGACGCCCGGGCGCAGGCGTTCGCCGAGTGGTGCTTCGAGCTCTACCGGCACAACGTGGACGTGCGCATCGAGCAGATGTTGGAAAAATCCTCCGGTTTTTTCAGTGCCGGCGTGAAATTCTACAACTGGATCCAGAAAAAGTCCCCGTGGCTGCACAAGGGCTTCTACCTGTTCGTCGAGCTGCTCAGCTTGCTCAACCGCCGGTCGGTTTCCTTCGGCCGTGGCTACTACGAGGCCGTGTTGCGCGAATACCAGCCGCACCTCGTATTTAGCGTCCATGACTGTCTGAACCGCGGCTATTTCCAACTGGCGCGGAAAATCCTCGGAGCGGGCAAGGTTCGTTGCGCGACCTATTGCGGTGAGTTTTCCGGCGGTTTTGGCTACAGCATCAACTGGGTGGAGCCCACGACGGACCTCTACATCTCCCGCACGGCCACGGCCCGTGACTACGCCGTGAAGCTGGGCATGCCCGTCGAACGCACGCGGGTGCGCGGCCACCTGATGCAACCCCGCCAACACATCGGGTTCATGAACGCGGAGACACGGGCGGCCTATCTGGAGGAGGAACTTGAGCTGCAGCCCGGCCTCTTCACCGTTTTCCTCGCCACCGGCGGCAACGGTGCCAACAACCACCTCGAGCTGCTGGAGGTGCTGCTGCGCCACGCCGAGCGCGTGCAGGCCGTGGTCATCTGCGGCAAAAACCGCGAGGTCTACAACCAGGTGCTGCACTGGCGGACCGAGCACCCCCGGCTGAACTGCTTCCTCGACGGCTATTCGGAGCAGGTTCACCTCCTGATGCAGGTCAGTGACATCATCGTCACGCGCGGCGGCACCACGTCCTGCGCCAAGGCGCTGCATTTCCGGTGTCCTATTGTGTTCAATGCGCTCGGCGGCGTGATGCCGCAGGAGGAACTGACCGTGAAGTTCTTCAACCGCGGTGCGGGTGTCGCCCTCATCACCAGCGCCGCCGACCTGGATGCGATCCTTGCCCGCTGGCTGGCGGACCGCGCCGGTTACGAGCATTTCCGTGATGACTTCCTGAAACTCCGCTATGAGGAGGACCCGACCCTGGTCATCACCGAGCTGGTCGATCTGGCGCAGGAAGTCTCGCACACCACGCACCGGCCCGGTCCGTTTCCACTCAAGCCCCGCAAGGGGGCGGATGAGGGGACCAATCCGATTATCTAGGGGCAGAGCGAGCGTCAGTCTTTGACCGGGTTGGCCCGATAGGCGCGCTCGCGATATTCAAACCAATCGAAATCAGCAGGCTTGGCCGTGCCGGCCAGGTCCTGACAAGCCACGCCGACGAAGGCCCCGGTAAAGTTGGGCAGGCCGGGCATCGAGGCTTCGTCGGAGAGGATGCTGGCGTCGAAGTGCTGGGACAGCCAGCGCCAGTCGCGATCCACGCCCTCGACGCGATAAGCGAATAGCAGCCGCTCCTCGTCCACCTCGACGCGCAATTCGATGCGCTTGCCAGAGGGCACGGGGATCGGCGCGGTGAAGGCATCGGACACGACCCCGTCGGGAATCGCCGACATCACGCGCAGATGCTTGCCGTGGGTTTCATCGTGGGAGACGTGGAGAAAGTGAAACTTGGCCGCGCCGTAGTAGCAGACGAGGCCGGCGAGTTGTTGGAAGTGCTCGGGCTCGAACTCGATGACTGTGGACGCGCTGTAACAGAACGCCTGCTGGCGGCGGGCAACGAGCGCCTGCTTGAACAAACTGCCGATGGTTTCGCGGCCGAAGAGCCGGAGGTGCCCGGGGCGGGCCGTGAGGCTGAACAATTCGTCCGGCCATGGGGAACGCAGCCACTGGAACTCGATGGGCAGCTGCTTGGCGTCGAAATCGCTGCGCTCCGGCGCGGGCGGGAAAGGGTAGGCTGGCAGGGCCGGCGCGGGTGGGGTGAGTTGCGGAAGGGCCTGGCCGTCGGTCGTGCGCAGCCAGTCGTCCTTGCCCCAGACCATCGGCTGCAAGGCAGTTTCACGCCCGAGCACGCAGCGGCCCCGGTTCTTGAGCGGCCGACCGCACAGGTAAGCCAGATAGGTTTCGCCGGCCGGTGTCTCGACGAAATCGGCGTGGCCGGCGCGTTGCAGCGGGGAATCAGGCCGGTTGCGTGCACTCAAGATGTAGGTGTCGGGATGCAGCTCGTAAGGCCCGGCGAGGTTGCGCGAACGGCACATCGTGACGGCGTGACCCCAGCCGGTGCCGCCCTCGGCGGTGATGAGGTAATACCAACCGTTGCGCTTGTAGAGGTGCGGTGCTTCGGTGAGACCGAGCGATGTCCCGGGGAAGATGTTCACGCGCGTGCCGATGAGCTTGCGCTCCTTGACCGAGTATTCCTGCAGCACAATGCCGGCGAAGCGGTTGTTGCCCGGGCGATAATCCCACAGCTGGTTGACAAACCATTTGCGGCCATCGTCATCGTGGAACAGCGATGGATCGAAGCCGCTGCTGTTCATGTAAACCGGGTCGGACCACTCGCCGTCGATCTTGTCAGCCGTGACCAGGTAGTTGTGGAAATCGCGCAGCGAGGCACCCGAGGCGCCGCCCACCGAGGTGCGGCCGTAGCGCTTCACGTCGGTGTAGATCAGCCAGAATTTGTCGTCGGCGTGCGAGAGGCACGGGGCCCAGATGCCGCAGGAGTCGGGATCGCCCAACATGTTGAGCTGGTTCGGGCGGGTGAGCGGGCGAGTGAGTAGCCGCCAGTTCACCAGGTCGCGCGAGTGATGGATCTGCACGCCGGGAAACCACTCGAAGGTGGAGGTGGCGATATAGTAGTCGTCGCCGACGCGCAGGATGGACGGGTCGGGATTAAAGCCGGGCAGGATGGGGTTGCGGATGTTCACTGGGACGGGGTCTGGCGGGTTAAGCGGAGGGCGCGAGGCGTTCGCGCACCACCGTCCATAAGATGACGGCCCCGAGAATGTCCAGTGCGGCGAGGCCGATGAAGAACGGAGTGTAGCCAATCGTCGTGACGTATTTGCCGATGAGCAGCGAGAACACGAGAATGCCGGCATTGCCGCAGGTGCCGGCCATGCCGGCGACGGTGGCGACCTCGTTCCGTTTGAAAAGATCGGAGGCCATCGTAATTACTGTGACGGAAAGGGTCTGGTGGGCGAACCCGGCGATGCACAGCAAGGCGATGGCAGCATAGGGACTTTGGACCACGCCGACGAAGGCCACGCCGATCATCATGATCGCACCGGCCGTGAAGGCCCCGCGGCGGGCGTTGATCAGGCTGATGCCGCGCTTCTGGAGGAAAACGACGATGGTCGGGCCGCAGAAGCAGCCCAAGTCGGCGGCGAGGAAGGGCATCCAGCCAAACCAGGCGATCTGCTTCAGGTCGAAGCCGCGCACGGTCATGAAATACAAGGGCAGCCAGTACGAGAGCGTACCCCACGTGGGATCGGCGAGGAAGCGGGGCAGGGCGATGCCCCAGAAATTCCGCTGCCGGATGAGCGAGAGGACCGAGGGTTTGCGTCCGTCGCTCTGAAGGTGCTTTTCCTGGCCGGATTCGATGTGCAGTCTTTCCTGATCGGAGAGCCCGGTGTGCTGGGCCGGGGAGTTGTAGAAGTACAACCACAGGGCGAGCCAGAGAAGGCCGAGGCCGCCCGTGACGACAAAGGCGGCCTGCCAGTTGTAATAAAGAATAACCCAGACCACCAGGGGCGGAGCCAACATCGAACCGAACGAGGCGCCGATATTGTAGAGACCCCCCGCATAGCCTCGTTCCTTGGCGGGAAACCATTCCGACACGGCCTTCATACCCGCGGGATTGGCCGAGCCTTCCGCGAGGCCAAGCAGCCCGCGCAGGCCGGCGAAGACCGGCCAGCTGTGCGCGAGGCCGTGGGCCATGCTGATCAGCGACCACGCGGAAACGAAGAGCGCCAGGCCGAGTTTCAATCCGACCACATCCAGCACATAGCCGCAGACCGGCTGGAGCATGATGGTCGCCTGAAAAGTGGCCGTGATCCACGAGTATTGCTCGGTGGTCATGTGCAGGTCCTTCATCATCGTGGGCGCGACCACCGCGAGCGTGTTGCGCGTCAGGTAATTCACGATCGCGCCGAGCATGATCAGGCTGATCATCCACCAGCGCAGTCCGGGGATTTTGGGTAACGACATGTCGGGGTGGGTGGATAGGGTCAGGCCTTGGGGTTTGGGGTTTAATGGAGCTTCCGCTGGAGCGCGGGGTCGGGTTGGCGGCTCCAGGCGCTAACCTTGCGGCTGACTTCATGGAGGTTGCCCAGAGCCAGCGTGGTCGCAAGCCAGCGGTTCGTCACCGTGGTGCGCGCCTTGAGCGCGGCGGCGACGGCGAGCTTCCAGTCAACGGACTTGCCGGTGCCCGTCAGTTCCCGGGGCTGGCGCCGTAGCTTGCGCAACAGCGAGGAAAGTTCCTCCTGCCACAGGGCCTCCCGGGTCTCCTGCATTTCTGCGGCCCGCCGGCGGCCCTGCCCCGACAGAGTGCGATTCTCTTGCACGAGGGCCTTGGCAAACTCACCGGTGCCGATCACCCAGCCCTTGGACATCTCGGTAAACCGCTGTTGCTTGCGGGCCGGCTCGTCCTCGGCGAGCCAGGCCAGATACGCGAGGTATTTGGCGCGGCCGGCGGGCGTGTCGGCGAGTTCGCCGGCGTGCTCGAGGGCGGGCTGGGGTTGATACCACTCCGGCCGGCTCTTCGGCTCCATCAGCCAGCGCAGGCTGGTCCACGGGTAGGCCGGCAGGTCGGAGACGGGGCGTAGCTGGGCCCGGACGGGGTTGAGGTGGATGTAGTGGCAGAGCGGGCCCAGGCCGGCGGCGGGATCCACAATCAGGCTCTTGTAACGCCCTTGGAAGAGATGCCCGCGTTCCTGGCGCATCCGGTTGAACCGGGTCGAGAAAGTGCCCTGGAGCCACCGCATGCCGTCCCCCAAGTTGGCCCCGGGGGTGGAGACGGCGAGGTGGTAGTGGTTCGACATCAGACACCAGGCATGCACCTGCCAGCCCGTCTTCCCGCAGGCCTCGCCCAGACATTTCAGGAACGCCGCCTTGGCTTTGTCCGCAACCAACTGGTCGGACTCGGCGTGAAACTGGCGGCGCTGACGC
>JANMVS010000140.1:0-4083 GCA_031392885.1 Verrucomicrobiota bacterium | reverse complement strand
CCGCCGGGAGCAGGTCGGACATCCCCTGGACGGGTTCGGCGGACTGGTTCCCGCGATCGAGCACCGCTCCATCCTCGGCATCTTGTTTTCCACCACCCTCTTTCCCGATCGTGCGCCCGCCGGGCATGTCGGTCTGACCGTTTTTGCCGGTGGCCTGCGCCAGCCGGAAACCGCCCGGCTGGCCACCAATGAACTGCTGGCGCGCATCGGCCTCGACTTGCACGAACTGGTGGGCGTTAACACCCCCCCCGTCTTCGTCAAACACACCTACTGGCCACGCGCCATTCCCCAATACGTCCCCGGCTACGAACGCTACTTCGCAGCGATCAATCAGCTCGAAGGGTCGACCTCCGGCTTGTTCATCGGCGGCAATGTGCGCGACGGAATTTCCCTGCAGGATTGCATCAAATCGGGTGAAACCCTGGCTCGAAAGGCCGCGGAATTCGCGGGAAGCCGGTAGGCGTGACTTGACGCCGCGATTTCCCGTGCATTCGCGGCAGTTAGCCGCTTCAACCGCGCGGGCACCGGCGACTCTGCGATGCCTGTTTTCCAATCAAAAACCGCCGGGTGAAAATCGAAAATCCGCCCGCTGTCTCGCCACTTGACTACCCTCTCCGGTGGGGTAGCCTGCCGCCCCTTTATTCCGAATGGCGCAAGACCTGAAAGACACCCTCCTGCTTCCCAAAACCGATTTCCCCATGCGGGCGAATCTGGTGCAACGCGAGCCGGCCCGGGTGGCCCACTGGGAAAAAACCGATCTCTACCACGCCATCCAGCGCAAACGGGCCGGCGCCCCGGCCTTCGTCCTGCATGACGGCCCACCTTTCACGAACGGCGACGTCCATATCGGCACGGCCCTGAACAAGACGCTCAAGGACATCGTCAACCGCTACAAATCCATGCGCGGTTTCCGCACGCCCTACGTGCCCGGCTGGGACTGCCACGGCCTGCCCATCGAGCAGAAGGTCACCCGCGAACTGCAGGAATTGAAACAAACGGTCACGACCGCCGAACTGCGCGCGAAATGCGACGAGTTTTCCGAGAGCTGGATCGCCAAGCAGACCGCCCAATTCAAGCGCATCGGCGTCCTCGCCGACTGGCAGAACGAGTACAAGACCAAGGCCCCCGCCTTTGAGGCCGATGTGGTGCGCACCTTTGCCGCCTTCATCGAACGAGGCTTGGTCTACCGCAGCAAAAAGCCAGTTTACTGGTCCATTCCCTTTGAAACCGCGCTCGCCGAGGCGGAAATCGAATACAAGGACCACACCTCCATCGCCATCTGGGTGAAATTCGCCGTGCCTGCGGCGGAGGCCGCGAAGTTCGGCCTGCCGACGGACAAGCCCCTCTTCATGGTCATTTGGACCACCACCCCTTGGACGATTCCCGCCAATCTGGCCATCGCCCTGCACCCGGACGTGGAGTACGTCGTGGCCGACATCGGCCCCGAGCGCCTCATCGTGGCCCAGGCGCTGCTCGGCGCCGTCGCCTCAGCGGCAAGAATCGAGCCCCAACCCACCGTCGTGCTTACGTTGCCCGGCGCCAAGCTGGAACATCTGCAACCCCGCCATCCTTTCATTGACCGGGCCTCCCCCGTCGTACTGGCCGACTACGTCACCACCGACAGCGGCACCGGCTGCGTCCATACCGCGCCGGGCCATGGCGCGGAGGACTATGTCACCGGCCTCAAATACAAGCTGGCGATCTACTGCCCGGTGGGTGACGACGGCAAATACCTCGCCGATGGCCAGATGCCCGCCGACCTCGTCGGCTTGACCACCCTCGAAACCGTCGAGGATCTCGCCGCGAAACGCCCGGCGCCCGCCAATCTGGGCGTCCTCAAGAAACTCGCCGCCGCCGGAGCGCTCCTCGCCAAGGCCAAATACGTCCACAGTTACCCGCACTGCTGGCGCTCCAAGACGCCGATCATTTTTCGGGCGGTGGACCAGTGGTTCGTGTCGCTCGACCAGGCCGGCATGCGCCAGACCGCGCTGGCCGAAATCACCAAGATCGCCGCCGCCCAAGGCTGGATCCCCGCCTGGGGCGAGGCCCGCATCCGCGGCGCCGTCGAGTCGCGCCCCGATTGGTGCATCAGCCGCCAGCGTTCCTGGGGCGTGCCCATCCCGGCTTTTTATGATGCCAAGAAGAAAGCGTATCTCGATGCCAGCGTCGCCCGCGCCATGGCCGACAAGATCGCGCAGCACGGCACGAACATCTGGTATGACTCGACTCCGGAGCAGCTCCTGGCGCACGTAACGCTACCCGCCGAATGGCCTGCCCCCGCCGAACTCACATGCGGTCGCGACACCCTCGATGTCTGGATCGACTCCGGCTCGACCCAAGCCGCCGTGCTCAAGCGCGGCCAAGGGGGCAGCTCCTGGCCGGCCGACCTTTATCTCGAGGGCAGTGACCAGCACCGCGGCTGGTTCCAGTCCTCACTCTGGTGCAGCGTCATCGCCTGGGGCGGCGCACCGTTCAAGGCCGTGCTGACCCACGGCTTCATCGTCGACAAGGACCGGCAGAAAATCTCGAAGAGCAGCACCTACCAGAAACCCCAGACAGCCGACGCCTACATCGCGCAGCACGGCGCGGACGTCATCCGGCTTTGGATCGCCTCGCAGGACTTCCGCGATGACATCCCGGTCGATGACGAGATTTTAAAGCACGTGGGCGAGGCGTACCGGCTTTTCCGCAACACCTTTCGCTTCCAACTTTCCAACCTGTTCGACTTCGACGCGACCCGGCACACCGTCCCCGTCGAAAAGCTGGACGTGCTGGACCGCTGGGCCCTGCACCAGACCGCCGGGCTCATCGAGGAATGCACCAAGGCCTACGACGCCTACGAGTTCCACCGGGTCTACCAACTCTGCAACCAATTCTGCGCCGTCACCCTGTCGGCGACCTATCACGACGTGTTGAAGGACCGGCTTTACACGCTCGGAGCCAATCACCCGCTGCGCCGTTCCTCGCAGACCGCCCTCCGGCATATTTTCCAGAGTCTGGTGAAGTTGCTCGCGCCCTTCCTCACCTTTACCGCCGACGAGGCCTGGAGTTTTGCCACCACCGGTCAGGAATACGGCACCGACTCCATCCATCTGCAGGACTGGCCGGTCGCGGCGGCCGACTGGCGCAACAGTGAGATCGAGACCGAACTGGCCGCCCTGCTCCAGCTGCGCACGAAAGTGAATGAGACCCTCGAACCGCTCCGCCAGGCCGGCACCATCGGGAAGTCGCTCGACGCCGTGCTCACCGTCACGGGCACCCCCGATGAAGCCGTGGGCCGCGCGCTGGGCAAACACCGCGAATTTCTCGCTGAACTGTTCATCGTTTCACAAGTCACCTTAACCCCCCAACCCGCCGCCAGCCTGGGCCTGACCGCCCGGCATGCCCGGGAGGCGGGTTTCGTCCGCTGCCCGCGCTGCTGGCGCTGGGTGTCAAATTTAAATCCAACCTCGACCGGAGAAGTTTGCCCTCGGTGCGAAGAAGCCCTTAACTCCTAACTAATTTTACCGATTATGCCTAAGCGCCACCAGTCCTCCGCCCATAAGTCCTCCGCCCATAAGCCCGCCAGCAAAAAGCCCGCGGCCAAAGCTCCGGCAAAGAAAGCCGTAAAGGCTTCGCTGGCGAAGCCCCTTCCGCCCAAGTCCGCGGCCAAAGTTCCTGCGCTCTCCGCCAAAAAACCGGCCGCCGCTCCGACCCCGGCCCCGGCCAAAGGCAAAAAGACCATGTCCGCCGCCGCCCTCAAACACCTGCTGCTTGAGCGCAAGGTCGCCCCCAAAGCCATCGCTTTCAGCCTCGATGAGGTCCGCGAAATCGCCAAGAAAAACGAGAAGCAAATTGAGAGTGCCGCGAAGAACGGCAAGGGCAGCAAGATCGCCCCGACCACCAAATCCGCCCACCTCCCCGGCCATCCGGCCAAGCCCCACAAGCCGCACCATGTGAAGGCCGCTTCGCTGGCGGACATCCTCGGGTTCAACCCCAAGAAGGGCAAGCAACGCGCCGCCATGGTGGACGAGAAAGAAGTGCCGGAGAAATACCGCCGCTATTACCGCCTGCTGCTCGAACTCCGCCATCACGTGCTCGTCC
>JANMVS010000127.1:0-2219 GCA_031392885.1 Verrucomicrobiota bacterium | reverse complement strand
AGTAGGGCCGTGGGACGATGGGCGCGACACGAAGTTGGCGGCGCTGATGACTCTGGTCACAAAGCAGCACCCGCACGAAAAAATCCAGGGAGACCTTTCCTTCGTCCGGCTCCATTTTCGACCAAGTGAACTCACCGATCCGGACCATGTTGAGTCCCACCCGCTGCATTTCCACCAGGTCCCGGTTGATGTCGGACTCGGGCCAGAGCTCGGGATAATAACAGGTGCCGTGCCGCAGTTTTTTCATGGGAAAGGGATCGGGCCGGACAGCTTGGGCTGCCCCCAGCGTGTTGGCGGGAGTCAAACACCCCTCCCGCCACAGTCAAAAGGACGCGGATTCGGATTGTCCGCATTCACGGAAGCGGGACTTTGGTCCTGTCCAAGTTAGGCTGGGTTTGCACCTAGCCCGGATATTTCACCCTCTGCTCGCAACCGAAACCACACCCTGTGCCAAATCTTTTTCCGCATTCACGGCTGCTCGGGATATGCGGGCTGAGAGTCGTCAAGCGCCGCCAAAATCTTGTGACGAGTGTGAAATATGCGGGCTAGCGCACCCTTGCGCTGCCTCACCCAACCCTGCGACCCATGCGTCTCCTTATCTTTCTGCTCTCGTTGCTCGGTTTGAGTGCGACCCCGCTCGCGGCGGCCGGGACCGGTCCGGTCGCGCCCAAGCCGCTTTTCCGCGACCCGGTCTGCGATGGCGCTGCCGACCCCGTGGTCGTGTGGAATCCCCACGTGCAGCGCTGGTGGATGTTTTACACCAACCGGCGCGCCAACGTACCCGGCCTCTCCGGCGTCGCCTGGGTGCACGGTTGCCGCCTCGGCATCGCCGAGTCGGCCGATGGCGGCGCGCACTGGAGCTATGTTGGCCCGGCCGCCATCGAGCTCCCCGCCGAGCTCGGCGGCACCGAACCGACCCATTGGGCACCGGATGTCATCACCGCCCCCGACGGCATGCATCATATGTTCCTCACCGTGGTGCCGGGCATATTCGAGGACTGGGAACACCCCCGCACCATCGTGCACCTGACGAGCAACGACCTGCGCACTTGGCGCAATCCGCGACCCCTCCCACTTTCCTCCGACCGCGTCATCGACGCATGTGTGTTTCCCCGGCCGGGCGGCGGCTGGCGGCTGTGGTATAACAATGAACGCGACCACAAATCCATCTACTACGCTGACAGCCCCGATCTCAGCACCTGGACTGACCAAGGCAAATGCGCCGGTGTCGGCGAACGCCCCGGCGAGGGCCCGTATGTTTTCCGCTGGCAGGGCGCCTACTGGATGCTGGTCGATCTGTGGCAGGGTCTCGGCGTCTACCGTTCGGACGACCTGCTCCACTGGACGGTCCAGCCTGGCAACTTGCTCGGCACGCCCGGCACGGGCGCGGACGACGGCGTGAACGGTGGTCATCCCGCCGTCGTGGTGAACGGCAACCGCGCCTACCTTTTCTACTTCACGCATCCCGGCCGCATCGGCACCATCAATCCCGGGGATAAAAACTCGGTCGAGTTGCGCCGCAGTTCGATCCAGGTTGTCGAACTGATTGAAAAGGACGGCCGGCTCACGTGCGACCGCGACGCCCCGACCCGGATTAATCTCCTCGCGCCAAAACCCTGACCGTCATGCACCGCCTCCTGCCGCGGTTGTTTTTGCTCCCGCCTTTCGGGGCGCACGCGGCCGAGGAAGTCCCTTAACCCCTACCCCCCTGCAAACTACCTCTCGAATCCTCGCGCTGTTGTTCCTGGCCAGCGCGGTCGTGCCTTCTCCCTTCGTGTCGGCCGCCCCGGTCGTCGAGCATCTTTCCCGTGGCGTCGTTGCCGTGCACCAGCCCGACGGCAGGGTCTTCGTCAGCTGGCGACTGCTCGCCTCCGACCCCGACGGCATCGCCTTCAATCTATACCGCACCACGGCACCGGGGCCGGCGCGCCCGGGCTTTCCTGGCCAAACCACCCAAAACCGCGAACAAGGCCCGACCATGGTCAGGCTCAACCCCGAGCCGCTGGCCGGACCAACGTGGTTCGTCGACCCAATGCCAAATCTCGACCGCGAGACGGCCTACTTTGTTCGTTCCGTCGTGAACGGCACCGAGGGTGCGCCGAGCAAGACCTTTGTCTTCCCCGTCAATCCGCCCCCCCTGCCCTATGTCTCCGTCCCGATCCAAACCCCCGAGGGGGTGTGTTGCAAAGCCCGCGTAACGGCTTCGCGACGACGGAGAT
>JANMVS010000079.1:0-4453 GCA_031392885.1 Verrucomicrobiota bacterium | reverse complement strand
CACCAAGGGCCGGCCGTTCTCCCCCGCCACCACCATCCCGCAACGGATCTGCCCGGAATCGATCATGGCCCCGAGTGTCACTAAACCGTTCAGGAATCCCAGACAGGCGTTCGATAGATCGAAAATCTGCGTACGCGGACCCAATCCGATCTTGTGATGCGCAAAGGAAGCCGTCGCTGGTTCGAGCATGTCGCGGGAGACCGCGCAATGGATGAACGTCTCCACCCGCTCCGGGGCAAAAATAGATTTTGCCAGCACCGCCCGCCCGGCTTGGGCACTGGCCTCCGAGGGCCGTGTGCCCGCGGGCCACATGCGCCGCGCCTTGATGCCGGTCATCAGTTCGAGGCGGCCCACGGGCAGTTTGAGCCGCTCGTAAAGTGGACACAATCGCTCCTCCAGCTGGGACGAGGTCCAGACTTCGTCGGGCAGCACCGCAGCCAGGGACTCGATGCAAGCGTGGCGAAAACGCATGGCGGCCTATTTCTCCGGGCGCATGGCCAGGCGGACGATGTCCTTGTCGAAGAAGTTTGAGCCCAGCCCGGCGTCGACAACCAGCGTGGTGCCGTTTACACCGCTGCTGCGCTCGCTCAGGAGAAACAGGGTGGCGTTGGCCACCTCCTGCGTCGCGAGGTTGCGCTTCCGAAAAGTCAGTTTTTCCGCATAAAGGTAGCTCGCCACATAACCGGGGATGCCGGCCGAGGCGCTGGTTTTCAGCGGGCCGGCGCCAATGACGTTGAAACGCACCTCGCTGTCTGCGCTGAACGACTTGGCGAGAAACCGGCTGCATGATTCCAGTGCCGCTTTGATCGGCCCCATGTAGCCATAGTTGTCCGGCGTGACCTGGAGTGACGATATGCCGATCGTAACCACCGAGGCGTTCCGGGCGAGCAAGGGCTTGAGCGCCGCGGCCAGTTCGACGAGGGAAAAGGCCGAGATGGCGTTGGCCTGCAGGAAATCCTTCCGCTTGGTCTCATGGAAGGCCTTGAAGCCTTCACTGTAATTCGCAAAGGCGATCGAGTGCACCACGCCGTGCAGGGGCGTTAGACCCGCCTGGGCCAGCTCGGACGCCAGCCGGGGGCAGGCGTCCTCTGCTTCCACGTCGCAAACCAAAATCGGCCGGTCCGCCAACAGGGATTCCAGGGATTTTCTCCGCAGCTCCGAGCGTACACTATACACCACCTTGGCCCCCTGCTCTTCCAGCGTCTTGGCGATGTGCCAGGCAACGCTCTTCTTGTTGGCGACGCCCATGACCAAGAAGGTCTTGCCGGCCAGCTGCAGGAAATCACTCACGGCGCGCCCTCCGGGGTTTTCCAGGCCACCGCAAAGTCTACGCTCAGTACGCGTTTGCTGCCGTTTTTGATCTGGCCCGACATCAGATAAAATCCCCCCGCGACCTCGTTGATCTTGACCTCGATGGTGGTCGTATCGCCCGGATAGACGGGACTGCGAAAACGCACCTTCTCCACCTTGGCGAGCAAAGGGACGCCTTCCGGTTTGCCTTCGCCGGCAAACTTGCGCGCGAGCAGCAGGGCACCGGATTGAAAGACCGACTCACATAACAGCACGCCCGGCGTGATCGGTGCGCCGGGATAATGGCCCTGGTAGAAAGCCTCGTCGGCCCGCCAGGTCCGCTGCGCGGTCAAGGCCTCGCTGCTTTGGTGCAAGATTTCATCCACGAACAGAAAGGGCGGACGGTGCGGGATGAGGTCGGTGACTTGGCTCATGGCAAAGAGAGTCAGGCGGTGGTGGGAACAGGTCCAGCCGCGCGTTTTACCTGCGCCAGAAACTTGTCGATCTGGTTGGAAACAATGACCCCATAATTGATCGTGCCCAGCCAGCCCGACATGATGATGCCCACCGAGCCGGCGTGGTAGAGTCCGGGCAACTGGGTAGGCAGATCCATCGAAACCTTCAGACCCTCGAACTTGGTGCCAAAGGAGGTTCCCGCCCAGTGCCGGGTATAATATTCAATCGTGCGGGGCGTGGCCGCCTCCCTCCAGTCGATCTTGCCGCGCACGTCCGGGATGTATTTCTCCAGTGCCGTGATGGATTCATCGATCAGGCGCTGTTTCTCGCGCGCGTATTGCTCCGGCGCGAGTTGGTTCCAGTCCTCATACCGGGCGTTGATGGACACGACCACGGTGTAGCGGTCGGTGCCGGGCCGGGTCTCCGGATAATACAGGGAGAAGGTCCGGCTGGTCGTATGCAGCTCGACCAGCTTTTCCGTGGATAATTTCGGTTCATCCGACGTAAACACGAGATCGCCGATGTGCGGCAGGGTTTCGCCCCTGCGGATGCCGAGGTAAACCTGGCAGGAACTGCTGTTGACGCGCACCGCCTTGGCTTGCGCCACAAATTCCGGCGAAAAGTTCTCTTCGCCCGCCAGGCGGAGCACCGTGTTCTTGATGTTGGAATTGGAAAGCACCGCCCGGCAGCGGATGAAGCGGCCGTTGGCCACAACGCCGGCAACCTGTCTTTTGCCGTCGCGTTCCTCCGTCACAATTTTTTCCACCCCGACATGCTTCCGGACTTCGACGCCGTTGCGCTTCAACTCGAGCCCCATTTTCTTGATCAGGACATCGCTGCCGCCCTGAAAGGTGTAAACCCCCTTGCTCATGAAATTGGAGAACACGATGCCGAAGGTGATGGCCGGATCCTCCAGGGTGGAACCGTTGGCATAGGCGATCGGTTCCATCAGGAGGCGCTTCACATCGTCGCGGCCCGGGAAGTAGCGATCAAACATCTCGCCGGTGGTCTCCTGGCTGTTGTCGTAGAAATTCATCGCCCGCAGGTCGGTGAAAAATTGCTCCACGGTCTCCGCCGGCACCTTGAAGTGGGCGATCAGCAAGCGGGTGAAGTCCTCGCGGTCGAAGGTGGTATCAATCTGAAACTGCGGGTTGATGAAGCGGATGCCCTTCAGCTGGACAATCGAATCGGCGATGTCCTGGCTCCAGTATTTGCGGATGGATTTGATCATGCCGATCGGAAAGCCATGCAGTGAAATGTCGAAGATGTGCCCGCCTTTCCGGGTGAACCAGGTCGCCAGCCCGCCCAGTTGGTAATGATGCTCCAGCAGCAGCACCTTGTGACCGCATTTCGCCAGCGTATTGGCGCCGGTGAGTCCGCCCAAGCCGCTGCCAATCACCACGATGTCGTAGTACTCTTCGATTCCTTTGAGCCAGTCGTAAGCCATGCGAGCGGTCCAACTAAGTTACCCTCCCCCCAAAGCGCAACGTGGAAGTTGGCCGCACCAGTTGCCGGGTGGGTGCCCCAGGCATTCCCGCCGCAGGCGCGGACAGCTACTCTTTCAATTATCCTTCTTCCCGTAGAAAAAAACCAACCAGACCCCGAGCGCACCGATCAGAATGAGCCACCATAAATATCGCAGTTCCCGCGCCGCCAGTTCCACAAAAGCCAGGACCCGCGGGAACAGCAGACAGGCCACCCCGAGCAGGAGCGCGGCGACAAAGATCGTGAAGTTACGCCGGGCGATGGGGCTCATTTCTTGCTCGGCGCGCTGGTGGCGGGCAGATTAAGAGGGAGCAGGATATTCGCCGCTCCGCCTGATTCGCCCATGCCCCCGCCGATCACCAGGGGCGAACGGCCGTCCCATTTCTCGACGATTTGCAGCTGGATCAGCCCCGGGTTGTCGCGAATGGCCTCGGCCCGGATGCGGATGGCCTCGGCCTCACCCTTGGCGCGAATGATGGCGGTATCGGCCTCGATCTGGGCCTTCTGCTGGGTGAAGCGGGCCTTGGCGGCCTCCTGCTCCTGCACCATTTTGGATTCAATCGCGGTTTCGAGTTCTTTCGAGAGCACCAGATCCTCAATGACCAGATCCTCCAGGATGAGCAGCTGGCCGATCTTCTCCCGGGCCGCGGCCAGGGATTTGATTTTTATATCCTCCCGCTTTTTCACGATCATTTCCGCGCTTTGCAGGGCGGCCACTTCCTTGATCGCCTCCTGCACCCGCGGGGCGATCAGATTGTCGAACGGGTCCCCGGAGTACTCAGTGTAGATTCGCACCACCGAGGCTTCCGGAATCCGATACAGCACGCGCAGTTTGACGGCGACTTGCTGCAGGTCCGACGAATAACAGTCGGTGTTCAGCGCGTTGGTCAGTTGCCGGATGGGAATCGCGATAATGTGGGTGATGAAGGGAGTCTTGCTGCCAAAGCCCTCCGCCTTGAACCCCGGGGTGACCTTGCCGAGGGTGACCTCGACGCCGCGAAATCCCGGGTCGACCACATAGGTCGACTGCGAACCGGCCAGCACCAGCACGAGAATGATAATCCCAATTCCGATTAATTTTGTAGGGCTCATGCCGGCGATGGCATACGCCGCCCGAAGTGACCGCAAGGTTAAAGCCCTTGGAAAATCCGCGTATTTTTCAACCGCGGCCTGAACCCTGCAGGATATGATAGTTCGCCATCGATATTCCGCTGAGCATGGC
>JANMVS010000069.1:0-4613 GCA_031392885.1 Verrucomicrobiota bacterium | reverse complement strand
GGTCTTTCCGTCGCGCCGCAAAATGAGCCGGCGCTTCATGCATTGCCTGATCATGGCCGCGATCGGCAACGGCCTGCTGGTGGTGTTCACGCTTGGCTACGACGGAATGTCCGACGAGTGGAGTCGCCTGATCATCTTTGGCTGGACCGGACTCTTCAACGCCGGCCTGGCCGTCATCATGCTGTCCATGGTACCGCGCTACTGAGCCCGGCGGGGCAGCGCCCGCCCTTGTGGCTGCCTAATCCACTTCGATCGCTCAGACGCGCGACTTCACCCACCCGATCAGAATCGCAACCGCGATGGAGCCGGCGATTAGGCTGCGGGCGTAGAGTTTCCGCGTCGCCTCGTCGGGAATGAACCGGTCCTCGCGCTTGGAGAGCCACATGAAAAACAGGGCCGGCAGGATCATGGCATACAACCAGTGCACCCCCAGCCGCGTCAGGGCGACATTGACCCAGTGCGAGAGCGACCAGCCGAGCACGAACGACGCAAACAGCAGGGCAAAGGTCACGCTCTTCCCGCTAAAACCGCGCCAGAGCCACGAGATCGCAAAAGGATTTACCATGCGCCGAGTGAAGAGCTCGTTGCGCGGGTGGCAAGCCGGAGTCGCAAAAAATGAACCGGAACCAGCGCCGCAAAATTATATTGTAGGCCGGGGTTTATCCCCGACATTCGGAAGGTCGGGCATAAAGCCCGACCTTCCGCCGACCGATTCACCATCGGGATCCCGTGACCCTCGCCGAAAAACAACAGCAACTCATCGCCGATTACCTGATCATTGACGACGCCCAGGAGCGACTCGCCGCCATCGTGGACAACGCCCGCCGGGCGCCCGCGCTGCCCGACACCGCGCGGACCGAAGCGACCCGCGTCAAAGGCTGCATCTCACTGGCCTGGGTCAGCGGTGAAGTGCGCGGCGGCCTTTGCTATTTTCGCAGCGATGCCGACTCCCCGCTCGTGCGCGGCCTGCTCAAGTTGCTGTGCGATTTCTACAGTGCAGCCACTCCCGCTGAGATCGTCGCCACCGAACCCGCCTTGCTGGAGGAACTCGGCCTGGCCAAAAATCTCACCCCCACCCGGCTGAACGGCCTGCGCAGCGTCCGGGCCAAAATCCGGGACTTGGCCGCGATCGCGATGATCTGACGCCGCCCCCCCTCGATCCCAGCAGGTTTTACCCCGGATGGTACGGATTGGCCCGGATGCGGAATAACAACCTTCAATCCCTGGCCGGACTCAGGTAAGATGAGGACACCACGTTTCGCGCGGAGCAAAAGGCAAGGCAACCCACTAGCCCGGATATTTCGCACTCTTCTCGCAACCGAAACCACACCCTGTGCCAAATCTTTTTCCGCATTCACGGCTGCTCGGGATATGCGGGCTAGCGCTCGACGAGCGCGGAAAGCGGATGCGCCAAGCTGAAATAATTGTGATGCATCCGGGCTAGGGAGTGTCTGCAATCGCGGGTTTCTCCGACGGGTTGCCAGCGGGAGGGCCGGTCTCCGCACCGGCCGCGGGCGACCGCCAGTCCGCCAGCCCGGACGGCGGCCGGTGCGCCAGCCCGGACGGTACGGAGACCGTCCCTCCATCGATATCTCGCGAACGAGGATTTGAAAACACTCCATAACGACATGAAATGAATTCCTTTAGAGGGAATCCCGATCAATTCCGGACTTCACTGTTGAGCGTCACCATCGCCTTCCAACGTTTTATCCGAACTTCTTCATTTCGTGTGTTTCGTGGTTAATTCTTTCTGCCTCGTTCCGACTGAGTCTTGCTTTTAATCTGGATCGAATCCGTGTCCTCCGTGGTAAAAAAAGTCATTGCTCATATTCCTACGACTGCGCTGCGCTGAGTTCATTCGGGCGATCAGTGGCTTAATTGCCGGAAAAAATTTTGCCGGAAACCTGCACCGACCCCGCCCGTCTCTACGCTGACCTCGTCACCCGGCCCATGTCCCACGATCACCCCCCCCGTCCCTGTTGCGGCCTTTCGACCAACCCCGCGGATTATTTTCTGACGCGGCGCCAGTTTCTGAACCGCATGGGCCTGGGCCTCGGCGCCCTGAGCCTCGCGTCCTTGCTCGATCCGCTTGATCTGCGCGCTGCGGCGAATGCGGTGCCGCTCGCCGGCAACAGTCTCGCGCCGCACGCGCCCCCATTTCCGGGCCGGGCCAAGGCCGTCATTCACATCTTCGCCCAAGGCGCGCCCTCGCACGTGGACACGTGGGACCCGAAGCCGATGCTTACGAAGATGAATAACAAGACCATCGGCGACAGCGGCATCGCGATGGGATCCCCGTTCAAGTTCTCCCGCTACGGCAGGTCCGGCCTCGAGGTCAGCGAACTCTTCGCGAAAACCGCCGCGCATGCCGATGACCTGGCGGTCATCCGCTCGATGTATACCGACATCCCGGCGCATGATGTCGCCACGGTGTTCATGAACACCGGCTCGATCCGCATCGCCAAGCCCAGCCTCGGCGCGTGGACCGTCTACGGCCTCGGCTCGGAAAACCAGAATCTTCCCGGCTTCATCTCGCTGCGCAGCGGCAAGCTCCCCACGGGCGGCGCCGCCAACTACGGCTCGGCGTTTTTGCCCGGCGTCTATCAGGGTACGAGCGTCAATACCTCGGCGCAGAATGTGCAGCAGATGATCCAGAACATCCGCAACAACTACGTCTCCAAGACCGAACAGCGCCGCCAGCTCGACTTCATCCACTCGCTCAACGAACTCCACGCCCAAAACCTCCAGCGCGATGCCGCCCTCGAGACGCGCCTCGAGACCTACGAGATCGCCTTCCGCATGCAAGCCGAGGCCACGGATGTGTTCGACATCAGCCAGGAGACCGCCGAAGTCCGCGCCGCCTACGGCAACACCCCGCAAGGCAAGCAACTCCTCATCGCGCGCCGCCTCGTCGAACGCGGGGTGCGTTTTGTCCAGGCCTGGCACGATGGCTGGGACCACCATCAGGATCTCGAGGATCGCCTGACCGTCAAAGCCGGCGAGATCGACCAGCCGCTCGCGGCGCTACTGACCGATCTCAAGCAGCGCGGCCTGCTCGACTCCACCCTCGTCGTTTGGGGCGGCGAATTCGGCCGCAAGCCGACCAAGGACAAAAACGGCGGCGAAAATCCCGGCCGCGACCACAACGCCAAGGCCTTCTCGGTCGTGATGGCGGGCGGCGGCGTGAAGGGCGGCATCGTCCACGGCGCGACGGACGAGTTCGGCGCAGCTTCGGTCAAGGACAAGGTCCACGTCCACGACCTGCACGCGACGATTCTGCAATGCCTCGGCTTCGATCACACGAAACTCACCTACCGTTTCAACGGCCGTGATTTCCGGCTCACCGACGTGGCCGGCAACGTCGTCAAACCCATCCTCGCGTGAGCGTGAGTCACGAGCAGTGTCAGCCTGAGCCCAACGCAGGATCCCGTCTTCTCCGGTGGAGGGCCCGTCTCCGTACGGGCCGCGGCCGGTCGGGAGACCGGCCCTCCGCCAAGATTCTGCTTGGGCTTCTATCCTTGACGGGTGCGCTTTTCGCCCACGCCGCCTTGCCCGCCCAAGCCTTGGCGAAAGAGGGCGAGCCCGCGCTTTCGAAAGACGATCTAAAGTTCTTCGAAACCAAAATTCGCCCGGTCCTGACCGAACAGTGCTTCAAGTGCCACAGTCACACCGCCGACCGCGTCAAGGGCGGCCTGATGCTCGACTCGCGCGAGGCGGTGATGCACGGCGGCAAATCCGGCCTGGCTGTCGTGCCCGGCAAACCCGACGACAGCACGCTCATCCAGGCCATTCGCTACACCGACCCGGACCTGCGGATGCCCCCCGAGGAACATGGCGGCAAACTCACCGACCAGCAGATCGCCGACTTCACCGAGTGGGTCCGCCGCGGCGCGCCCGATCCGCGGGTGCCCATGGCGCTCGCCGGCGGGAAATTCTATGGCGGCGTCGGCAAGGCGCACTGGTCTTTTCAGCCGGTGAAAAAACCAGCCGTACCCGCCGTCAAGGACGCCTCGTGGGTGCAGTCGCCCGTCGACAATTTCATCCTCGCCAAGCTTGAGGCCGTCGATCTCCACCCGAATCCCCGCGCCGACCAGCGCACCCTCATCCGCCGCGTCACCTTTGATCTCACCGGCCTGCCGCCGACCGAGCCGGAAATCCAGCGCTTCATCGCCGACCGTTCCCCCGACGCCTATGCCAAGGTGGTCGATCGCCTCCTCGCCTCGCCGCACTACGGTGAACGCCTCGCGCAGAACTGGCTCGATCTCTCCCGCTATGCCGACACCAGCGGCTACCACTTCGACGGCGTGCGCTTCATGTGGCTCTGGCGCGACTGGGTCATAAATTCCTTCAACGAGAACAAGCCCTTCGACTCCTTCACCATCGAGCAGCTGGCCGGCGACCTCATGCCCGAGGCCAACCAGGCGCAGCGGATCGCGACCGGCTTCGTGCGGAACAACATGACCAACGACGAGGGCGGCGCGGACCCCGACGAGTATCTCAACAAGTATGTCGTGGATCGCGTGAACACCGTCGGCGCCGTCTGGCTCGGACTCACCGTCGGTTGCACGGAGTGCCACGACCACAAATACGATCCGATGACGGCGAAGGATTTC
>JANMVS010000576.1:0-8031 GCA_031392885.1 Verrucomicrobiota bacterium | reverse complement strand
CAACCCGATACACCGCCGCCCAAGCCAGGGCCGCGCCGATGACGAGCAGCGCGCCGGGCAGCCGGTGATTTTTGCGCAAGAGCGCCAGCACCCCGAGGGCGGCGAGGGCGGCGGCCCAGCCCCAGCCGCTGCCCTCGCGCGCCACGAGGCCGGCGGCGGTGCGCGCCAGCGAGAGGCCGAGCCCGGCCTGGACACCCCGCACGACGCACAGCGGAATCACGCGGCTCAGCCAATCGAGCGCGCCGCTCGCGGAAAGGGCAAGCATCAGGACGCCGATCATGAGCCCGGCCAGTTGCAGCAGACCGCCCGGCGCCTGGCCGGCGATGACGACGACCGCCATCGCCTTAAGCGGCTGCACGGGCATGGGGAGGCCGTAGAGGAGGCCGGTGGCGATTTGCGCGCAGCCGAACGCGAGGAGCACGCCTGCACTGTTCAGGCCCGTGGTGAGCAGAATGCCGACGATGATCGGCAGCGAAGTTCCCAGGTCGCCGAACGCACCGGCAAATTCGCGGCGGTTGAATTGCAGCCGGGCAGACATGGGAACGTCAGGGTGGGGCGCGCGGCGTCGCGACGCGATCAGAACGCGTCCGGAGGCCGCGTTCCACCTGATGACGCCAGCTGGGGGCGGAAGCCGGCGATGTGATCGAGCGCTTCGGCGATGGCGGGCATGAGCAGCGGCAGGCACTCGGCGATGGCACTCGGCCGACCGGGGAGGTTCACGATGAGCGCACGCCCGCGCACGCCCGCGGTGGCGCGGGAGAGGATCGCCGTTTTCACTTTCTGGTAATTTTGCATCCGCATGATTTCACCGAAGCCGGGCAGTTCCTTTTCCAGCACGGCACGGGTGGCCTCGGGGGTGATGTCGCGCGGCGCGGGACCGGTGCCGCCGGTGGTGAGGATGAGCGGGCAGTGCTCCTCGTCCGCGAGGCGGCACAAGGCGGCCTCCAGCAACGCGCGATCATCGGGCAGGAGCACGCGGGTCCATATCAGGGGCTCGGCAAAATGACTGGCCGCGAGGCGTTCGATCTCCGGGCCGCTGGCGTCCGCATAGACGCCGTTCGCCGCCCGGTCGCTGAGGGTGACGCGGGCGATTTTCATGTCTTGCGCTTTTCGAGGACGCGGATGCCGCCGATCGACATGGCTTTGTCCACGGCTTTGCACATGTCGTAGATGGTCAGGGCGGCGCCGGATACGGCGGTGAGCGCCTCCATCTCGACGCCGGTTTTGCCGGTGGTGCGGACGGTGGCGCGGATGACAATGCCGTCCGATTCGACCGAGAATTCCACGTCGGCGCCGGTGAGGGCGAGCGGGTGGCAGAGAGGAATGAGCGTGCTGGTGGATTTCGCCGCCTGAATCCCGGCGATTTTGGCGACCGTGAGAACGTCGCCCTTGGGCAACGCGTGGGCACGCAGCAAGTCGATGGTGGCGGGCGCGCAGTTAATCCGGCCCTCGGCCACGGCGGTGCGTGGTGAATCAGGCTTGGCGCTCACATCCACCATGCGCGCGTGGCCGGCGGCATCCAGATGGGAGAATGGCGGGGGGGTGGGCGTGGATTTCATGGACAGGGAATGAAGGCGATGGTCTGACCGGCGGTGAGGCTGGCGGGCGGCAGCGGCACGGGCAAGAGCGCGTTCGCCCCCACGAGTCCACTGCTGTCGCCCGAGCTCGCCAGCGGCAGCGGCGTCAGCTCATGGACGCCGGCCACGATGCTGGCGCGACCGGGCCAGAAAGTCTGCCGCTGGTCCGGCGCCGGCAAGCCGCCACTGGAGGCCAGCCGTCCGGTGAGCTGCAGTGGTGCCGCGGATAGGCCGGTTTCAAGGTAGCGGAGCAGCGGCGCCAGAAACAGTTGGAACACGACCCAGTGCGACACCGGATTGCCGGGCAAGGCGAACGCGAGCTGGGAGCCGCGGCTGGCGAACACGAGCGGTTTGCCGGGACGGAGATTCAGGGCGTGGAAATGCAGCGTGTAGCCGAGCGACTCGAGCAGCGGCCGGGCGATGTCATGGTCCCCCACGCTGGCGCCCCCGGAGATCAGCAGGATGTCATGGGCCGGCAGGGCTTCGACCGTGGCGCGTGCGGTGGCCAGATCGTCGCGTGCGCGGGTCTGGCCGACCAGCTCGGCGCCTTGGCGCGCGAGCAGCGCGGCGATGAGCGTGGAGTTGCTGTCACGAATCTGTGCGCCGGCGGGCGTTTGGTCGGGCGCGACGAGTTCATTGCCGGTGACCAAATGAGCGCACCGCGGCGCGCGCGTGACCTCGGGCTGGGTGAGACCGGCGTGGGCCAGCGCGGCGAGTTCCGGCGGACCGAGCCGGGTCCCGGCCGGGACCAGCACGCCGCCGGCGCGGCGGTTTTCTCCCCGGCGGCGGATATAGGCTGGGCCTTCAGATCGCACGACCCGCACGAGCTCGCCCTCGCGCGTGACGTCCTCCTGTTTCACCACCCAGTCAACGCCGGCCGGTACCGGGGCGCCGGTGAAGATGCGCACACATTCGCCGGGCCCGACGGAGCCGGCGAAAGCGGCGCCCGCCTGACTGGTGCCGATGACGCGGAGAGGGGAGGAGATACTTTTCCGCTGGAGGGCGTAGCCGTCCATGGCGGAGGCATCGAAGGGCGGGGAGTCAGCGTCGGCGTGAGCGGCGTGCACCAACGTGCGGCCGAGGGCCGCGGCCAAGGGAACGCGCGTGGGGCCAAGCCGCGCCGCGTGAGCCAGAATGGTCTGCCAGGCTTCGGTCGTTGAAAACATGCGGGAAGTTCGCCGGGGACGGATGGCGGCCGGATTATCGCTCGGTCCGCCGGCGTTTGCCGGCGGGTTTTGCCTTGGGCGCGGGCCGCAGAAATGGCGTATAGAGCGCCGCTGATTTGCGCGGGAACCGGCCGCACAGCCGCACGCCCTCGTCGAGTGATTCCTGAATCTTCACGTGGCCGGCGGCGTGCAGTTTGGCGACGACATCGTAGCGGCTATGGGGGATGAGCAACTCGACGGCATCGAGATTGTCGATCGCCAGTTCTTCGCACCGGCGCAGCAAGACATCCAGGCCGGCTCCCGTGTGCGCGCTGATGAAGAGGGCGCCGGGATGCTGCGCCCGCATGCGGGTCAGGGTTTTGGCGTCAGCCGCGTCGATCTTGTTGTAGACCGTGAGAGTTGGTTTGGTGGCGGCGCCGAGTTCACCCAGCACCTCGAGGGTGGTGGCGTGGTGCTTCTCGACGTTGGGATTCGTGACGTCGAGCACATGGATGAGGAAATCCGAGACGACCACCTCTTCAAGGGTGGCCTTGAAGGCCTCGACGAGTTTGTGCGGCAGACGCCGGATGAAGCCGACCGTATCGGTCGCCAGCAGGGTGCGGCCATCGGGCATGACGAACTGGCGGGTGGTGGGGTCCAGGGTGGCGAAGAGTTTGTCGACGGCGAGGACGTGGGCGCCGGTGAGCTTGTTGAGCAGGGAGGATTTGCCGGCATTGGTGTAGCCGACGATGGCGACGCCGGGTACGGGCGTGCGCTGGCGTTTCCGGCGCTGGGTGGCGCGCTGGGAAATGACCGAGACCAATTCTTCCTTCAGGTGGGCGATGCGATCGCGCACCACGCGGCGATCCTGCTCCAGCTGAGTCTCGCCCTCGCCGCCCATGGAACCCTTGCCGCGCTGGCGGGAAAGGTGGGTCCACGCCCGGGTGAGGCGGGGCAGGGAGTATTCCATCCGGGCCAGTGCGACCTGAAGGACGGCTTCGCGCGTCTGGGCGCGGTCCGCAAAGATTTCCAGAATGACTTCCTGCCGGTCGATGACGGCGAGGCCGGATTCCTTCTCCCAGTTGCGCTGCTGGCTCGGGGAGAGTTCGCCGTCGATGACGATCACGTCGGCACCGTCGGCCTTTGCGAGGGCGATAAGCTCGGCGGCCTTGCCGCTGCCGAGGAGATACCTGGGCTGCGGCTGGCGCAGATTGATGAAGGTCGTGCGCGTGATGGCGAGGTTGAGATTTTCCACCAGCTCCTGCAATTCGCCGAGCAACTCCTGGCCCTCGCCGGCGGCCATGTCGGGCGTTTGCAGGCCGACGAGCAGGGCGCGTTGCACCAGTTTAATTTCGAGGGGAAAGTCAGCCATGGATCTTCTCTGATTAGCTGGTGCCTGCCGCTAGTCAACTTATGTCATGATAGCCGGCAATTCCGTGGCCATTTGGCGCCAGCCCGGATATTTCACACTCTGCTCGCAACCGAGACCACACCCTGGGCCAAATCTTTTTCCGCATTCACGGCTGCTCGGGATATCCGGGCTAGGTCAGATTGTCCCCTGACCGCGTCAACTGGCGCTCCGATTGTCCCAGTCGGGGCCCATGCCCGCCAAGTTTCCGAGTGAAAATGATCGTGTGATCTGGAACACGCCATGCAGGCCTGAAGCTTTACAATTTATGGACTCACAAAAAATGACCCTCAGGTCGCGTCAGGCCTTGCAGGAGGCCCAGAACGAAGCCCGCCGCCGCTCCCATCACGAGGTGGAGGCGTGGCATCTGCTGGTCGCCCTGCTTGCGCAGGACGGCGGCCTCGTGCCCGCCCTTATCGAGAAGCTCGGACTCACGGTCAGCGCCCTGCAGCTGGCGGCCAACCGCGAGCTGGAGCGCGTGCCCAAGGTCATGGGGGCGGTGGATGTGTCCAAGATCTACGTCACGCAGGCCTTGAACGATGTGCTGACCCAAGCCGAGCAGGAGGCCGCGCAACTCAAGGATGAGTACGTGAGCGTGGAGCACCTGCTCCTGGCGCTCATCAAGGCCACGAAACCGGCGACACTGAAGAAGTATTTCGACAGCTTCGGGCTCGATCGGGCCAAGGTGCTGGCGGAACTGAAGCAGATGCGCGGCAGCCAGCGCGTTATCTCCGATAATCCCGAGACCACCTACAATGCCTTGGAAAAATACGGCATCGACCTCGTCGCCCAGGCGCGCAAGGGCAAGCTTGACCCGGTGATCGGCCGCGACGCCGAGATCCGGCGCGCCATCCGCATCCTCTCCCGCAAGACCAAGAACAACCCCGTGCTCATCGGGGAACCCGGCGTGGGCAAGACGGCCATCGTCGAGGGTTTGGCCCAGCGCATTCTGCGGGGCGATGTGCCGGAGGGCCTGAAGGACAAGACCGTCTTCGCCCTCGATCTCGGTGCCTTGGTCGCGGGCGCAAAATATCGCGGCGAGTTTGAGGAACGCTTGAAAGCCGTCCTCAGCGAGGTCAAGCAGGCCGAGGGTCGCATCATCCTTTTCATCGACGAACTCCACACCATCGTCGGCGCCGGGAAGTCCGAGGGGGCGATGGATGCGGGCAATCTGCTCAAGCCCATGCTGGCGCGCGGCGAGCTCCACTGCATCGGCGCAACCACGCTGGAGGAATACCGCAAGTACATCGAGAAGGATGCCGCGCTCGAACGCCGGTTCCAGCCCGTGGTCGTCGCGGAGCCGACGGTCGAGGATGCCATTTCCATTTTGCGCGGACTGCGCGAGCGGTATGAGCTGCACCACGGCGTCCACATCCAGGACAACGCGCTGGTCGCCGCCGCCGTGCTTTCCCACCGCTACATCGCCGACCGGTTTCTGCCGGATAAGGCCATCGACCTCGTGGACGAAGCTTGCGCCATGATCCGCACGGACATGGACAGCGTGCCGACCGAGCTCGACGAGCTCCAGCGCCGGGTCATGCAACTGGAGATCGAGGAGACGGCGTTGCAGAAAGAGAAGGACGATGCCTCCCGGCGCCGCCTGGCGGAACTGCGCAAGGAACTCGCCAACGCCAGGGAGCAGGCCACCGCGCTCCGCACCGTGTGGACGAAGGAAAAGGAATCGCTCGGTCGGGTGCAGAAAGTGCGCGAGGAGCTCGAGGCCGCCCGGTTGGAAATGGCCAAGGCGGAGCGCAACTACGACCTAAACAAGATCGCGGAGCTGAAGCATGGCCGCATCCCGCAGTTGGAAAAAGAGCTGGCCAAGGCGGAGAAAACCGGCGCCGCCAAGACCACGCTCGTGAAAGAGGAGGTGTCCGCCGAGGAGATCGCCGAGATTATTTCGCAGTGGACCCACATTCCCGTGACCCGGCTCATGGCCGGCGAAAAGGAGAAGCTCCTGAAACTCGAGGAGGAGCTGCATACGCGCGTCATCGGCCAGGAGGAGGGGGTGCGCCTGGTGAGCGAGGCCATCCTGCGCGCCCGCGCCGGCATCAAGGATCCGCGCCGGCCGATCGGCAGCTTTCTTTTCCTCGGCCCGACGGGCGTGGGCAAGACGGAGCTGGCCAAGACCCTGGCCGCGCAGCTGTTCGACTCCGAAGCCAACCTGATCCGGCTCGATATGTCCGAATACATGGAGAAACATTCTGTCGCGCGCATGATCGGCGCGCCCCCGGGCTATGTCGGCTACGATGAGGGCGGGCAATTGTCCGAAGCGGTGCGGCGCAAGCCGTATTCGGTCGTGCTCTTTGACGAGATCGAGAAGGCGCACCCCGATGTGTTTAATGTCCTGCTGCAGGTGCTCGACGACGGTCACCTTACCGACAGCCAGGGCCGCACGGTTGATTTCAAGAACACGGTCATCATCATGACCTCGAACATCGGCAGCCGCCATCTGCTGGAGGGGGTGTCGGGCAAGGAGATTCCGGAGAGCGTGCACGAAGCGGTCATGGCCGACCTGCGCACGTCGTTCCGGCCGGAATTCCTCAACCGCGTCGACGAGACGGTGCTCTTCAAGCCGCTCTCGCTCGAGGAAATCGAGCAGATCGTCGACCTGCTCATCGCTGACATCAACCGGCGGCTCGCCGACAAGCGCGTCAAGGTGGTGCTCGAGACGAAGGCGAAGGAGTGGGTGGCCGAGAAAGGCTACGATCCGGTCTTCGGCGCCCGGCCGCTCAAGCGTTTCCTGCAACGTCACCTGGAGACGCGGCTGGCCCGGGCGCTCATTGGCGGCGAGGTAAGCGAGGACTCGACCGTCATCTTCAAGGTAAAGGGCGGAGAACTGGTGCTGGGGTGAAATTTAGCCGCCGCCGGTTTGTAACATAATACGTTACAAACCGGTTTGGCGGGGCCGTTTCCAGGCCGGCCATTTCTCCCTCAGCATCCTCGCGACTTCGGGTTACTTTCTGAACAACCGGTCATCAAGCCCGCTGAGCGCAATGATGGATTTGAGCGTGCCCTGGGCGACCTCGCGGTGATTGGGCACAGGCACCGTGGCGCTGTCTCCGCCCGGCAGGTTGCGCCGCATGATGATGTGACTCCCCGTCTGCCGGTCCCGCACAAAACCGTGTGCCACCAGGATGCGGCAAATCTCGGACGGCGGCAGCGGGCGGAGCTTAGGCATGCGCCAGCGTCAAGGGTCGCACGCGCGCACCGCTTTTCAGCCGGCGTTTGATTTCGGTTGCACTGGCTGCTTCCAGCCACAACTCGACCGCTTCGGCGAGCATCCGGTGCGCCTCCGTCCTCGTTTTGCCCTGACTGGCCACGCCCAATTCAGGGCAGCGCGAAACGAACCAGGCGCCATCCTTTTCAATCACAGCCGATAAATTCGGCAGATCAATCACCTGCCCATCGCGTTCGATCCAGTTGGCTTTCATGCCGCCAATGTGCCCATTCTCCCACACTTGTAAAGTCCCGGTCTTCGACGCCCGGCCGCTCAAGCGTTTCCTGCAGCGCCACCTGCTTGATGCTTTCGGCCACGGGCAGGCTCTCCGGCATCGTGCCGCCCAGCTCGTGGATGGTTTGGCGGACTTTGGCCCCGACCTGGCGGTGAGCCAGGTTGGCATTCGTCTTGCCCACGATTTTCTCGCGGCGAAGTTTTTCCTCGGCCTGGGTGGCGCGGATCATATTCGCCGCGAGTTCGGTGCTGCCCATGTGGTCGAGGATGTGCTGGCTTTTCTTCAGGCCTTTTCTCCCGTGGATTTCCTGCGCACCGAGCCCGCCGTAAAGCCCCAGGTAGCCATGGTTCTGAAAAATGGCGTAATCCCTCGGTTCAATGACCCCGCTGCCCTTGGCGGCGTCGGCCAGTTGGCTGTTGTGCGTTTTCAGTTCCGCCCGGATGGTG
>JANMVS010000572.1:0-9364 GCA_031392885.1 Verrucomicrobiota bacterium | reverse complement strand
CCGGCAGGCGCGGGACGCGCAGGCTTGGATCAAAAAGCGCACGCGGCAGAGTCTGAGCGAGAGCGGGGTGCGCAAGGTTTTGCGCCGGCTGGGCGGCAAGCTGAAGGTGCCGCGCAAGAGCCACGCCAAAAAGGATCCGGCTAAGGATGTCGCGCCCCGACCTTCGCTCACTTCGCCGCCGCTGGCGCGACGAAACCCGCCGTCTCCCGCTTGATCTCCGCCGCCTTCACCAGACCGTAGGCGCTGGAGTGGCCCGTGAACTTCACACACAGACGGTCCATGAGCACGTAGACGATGGGGATAACGTAGAGGGTGATCAGGGTCGAAAGCATAAGGCCGCCGACCACGACAATCCCCATCGGGTTGCGCGTCTCCGCCCCGGCGCCTTGGGCGAAGGCAATCGGCACGGCCCCGAGCACGGTCGAGATCGAAGTCATCAAGATCGGCCGGAAACGGATGGTGGCCGCCTCGAAGGCCGCCTCGACCGCGCTCTCGCCTTTCTGCACCTGGAGCTGGTTGGCAAACTCGACAATCAAGATGCCATTCTTGGCCACGAGGCCGATCAGCATGATCAACCCAAAGCGCGAGAAAAGATTGTCGGTCATCGCCGGACCCCAGAAGCGCGTGCCGTACAGCACGAGCAGGCCACCGGCCACGGCGATGAAGATGCCGGTAAAAATAGTGATCGGGTGGATCCATGACTCGAACTGGGCGGCGAGAATCAGAAAAGTGAAAAGGAGTGCCAGGCCGAACAGGGCGAAGGTCTCGCTGCCGCTCTCCACGAATTCCCGGGTCTCTCCATCCCAAGCATAGGTGTAGCCCGGCGGCAGTTTTTCCCGACTGAGGGCGGTGAGGAAAGTCACCCCGTCGCCGATGGTGCGGCCTTCCCCCAACTGGGCGGAAACGGTGACGGAGCGCAGCCGGTTGAAATGCGGGTAGCTTTCCGGCACCGTGTTCTCCGACCAACTGACCACATTGCTCAATTGCACCAGCACCCCGTCGGTGGAGCGGACATAGAGGCGCGACAGGTCGCTCGGGGTGGTGCGATTTGCGTCGGTCACCTGCACGATGGCATAATACTGCTGGTTGCCGCGCTGGAATTCCGTCACGCGCCGGCCGCCGAGAAGCGACTCCAGGGTGGAGGCGATGACGCTGACCGGCACCCGGAGGTCGGCGGCCTTCGCGCGATCAATCCGCACATCCAGCTGCGGTTTGGTCGGCGACGGATCGACGCGCGGCTGGATGAACTGGCCGCTTTCCCGCATGGCAACGAGGAATTCGCCGCCAATCCGCTGCAATTCCATGAAATCACTGCCGAGCAAAACCATCTGAACGCCGCCGCCGCCCCGGCCGCTGCCGAAGGGGCGCACCGGGTTGGCCACCGCCTGGCCACCGGTCACTTCCCGCTGAAATTTCCGGCGCAGTTCGGCCGTGATTTCCTGAGTCTTGCGTGTGCGCTCCTCCCACGGCTTGAGCATGGCAAAGACGAAAGCTCGTCCGCCATCGCCCGTCCGGTGGTACGTGCGCTCGATTTCAGGAATCTGCAGGATCATCTGCTCCATGTCGTAGGAGTAGATGCGGAGGTATTCCGGGGTGGCCCCGATCGGGGCGATGAGATTGGCGGTAAAGATCCCGCGATCCTCCAGCGGCGTAAGCTCACGCTGCAATTGAGTGTAGAGGAATAGGCCGCCGAGGGTGAACAACACCGTGCCGCCCAGAATCAGCGGTCGCTGGCGGAGCGAGGCGCGGAGGGTGTGCGCAAAGCTGCGGTTGAGCCAGGCGAAGAACGGTTCCGACTTGTTGTAGAACCAGCCATGCTGAGTCTGACCCGCGACCACTTTTGCCCGGAGCACCCGGGAACACAGCATCGGGGTCAGCGTGAGCGCGACAAACGCCGAGACGAGCACCGCTACGGCCAAGGTGACCCCAAACTCATAGAACAACCGCCCGGTCTGACCGGACTGAAAGGCCACCGGCAGAAACACCGCGGCGAGAGTCAGGGTGGTGGCGATGATGGCAAAGGCCACCTGCCGGGCGCCGAAAATGGCGGCATGAATCGGACCCTCGCCTTCCTCGATCCGGCGATAGATATTTTCCAGCATCACGATGGCGTCGTCGACCACCAGGCCGACCGCCAGCACCAGGGCCAGCAGCGTCAGGGTATTGATGGTGAAGCCCAGCCAGGACATCACCGCAAACGAACCCACAAGGGAAACCGGAATGGCGAGCAGCGGCACCAGCGTGGCGCGCCAGTCGCGCAGGAAGAGGAAGATCATCAGCACGACCAGGGTGGTGGCCGCCCACAGCGTCTTGTAGACCTCGCGCACCGACCGGTCGACAAACACGGAGCTGTCGAAACCGACATCCACGGTGATGCCATCGGGCAGGTCGGCCTTGATCAACGGAATCATCGCCTTCACCCCGCTGGCGACATCAAGCACGTTGGCCTGCGCCTGACGGAGCACCTGGATGCTCACGGCCAGCTTGCCGCGGAAATAAGTTTCCGAACGGTACTCCTCCGCACCCAACTCAACCCGCCCGATATCGGTGAATTTCACCTGATGGCTGCCGCGGGTGGTCAGGACGAGGTTCTCGAAGTCGGCCACCTGCGTCATGCGTCCCTCAATGCGGACCGGAAACTCCCGGGCGGTCGACTCAATGCGACCGCCGGGAATTTCAACATTCTGCTGCCGCAGGGCATTTTCCACGTCGAGCACCGTGAGCTGATGGGCCGCGAGTTTGTCGCTATCCACCCACAAACGCATCGCGTAGCGCGGGCCGCGAACATTCACCGTGCCAACGCCCGGGATGGTCTGGAGGCGCTGGATCGCGACCCGCTCGATGAACTCGACGATTTCCAAGCGACTGTAACGTTCGGAAGTAAAAGCCAGCGTGATAACCGGGGAGGAGTCGGCGTCGGCCTTGGTAATGACCGGCTCGTTGACTTCATCGGGGAGCCGACCGCGCGCGCGGCTCACCCGGTCGCGGTCGTCGTTGGCCGCTTCGTCCACCGACCGGCGGAGGCCAAACTCGATGGTGATGCGTGACTGCTCTTCCTGAGAGCTGGAGCGGATCACCCGGATGCCGTCAATGGAAGCGATATCCTTCTCCAGCGGCTCCGTGATCTTGGCTTCCACCACCTCGGCGGAGGCGCCGCGATAGTTGGTCTCGACCGTGACAATGGGGGAATCGATCAGCGGATATTCGCGCACGGACAGCCGGCCGAAGCTCAGCAGGCCGATCAGGACGATCACGATCGACGCGACCATGGCCACCACCGGACGCCGGATGGAGACGTCAGACAGAATCATGGTTATTCTCCAATGCGAAACTCGGCCCGCAACGGCCGCGGTTCCAATTTGATCCCCGGATACAGGATGAGCGCCCCGACCCCCGAGGCCACCACCACCTGCCGTTCGGTAAGCATGGCCGGGCTGACGGGCGAAACCTCGACGAGACCCTTCTCCCGCAACCCGAGCTGTACGGAGACAAATGCGGCCACCTTGTCCCCGCTCTTGTCTTCCACCACGATCAATTGTACGCCGCGCGGAGTAGTGAGGATGGCTCCCTCCGGGACGGTCAGCACGCCCCGGCGCACCGCGAGCACCAGTTCGATCCCGGCGAACATACCCGGCTGAAAACCCGCGGGCGCGCCGGTCACATAACCTTTTACCTGGCTGGAACGAGTGCTGCGGTCGATGACGGAGGAGATGAAATAGACTTCACCTTGGGCGCGGGCGTCGCCGGCCGGGGTCTGCGCGCGAACCGTGAAGGTCGTGCCGGGCTTGACCTTCGAGGTAAAGCGCTCGGGGACCTGAAAATCAATCTTGAGCCGGCTGAGATCGTCGAGCGTCGTGACGACCGTGGCGGCAGTGATGTAGTCACCGGGCGAAATGGTGCGGGCCCCAACCACCCCGTCAAACGGCGCCTTGATCTCCATTTTAGCCAGCCGCACCCGCAGCAGCTGCACCTCGGCCTCCGCGGAGGTGAATTCCGAACGCGTGCGATCCGCTTCCGCCTGGGACATGGAGCGGGACTCGGTCAGATTTTCGCTCCGCTTCAGGTTAAGCTCGTTCAGGTGGAAACGCGCCTCGGCCTGCGCGAGTTGGGCGCGGAGTTCGGCGTCATCAATCTTGAGTAACACCTGGCCCTTTTTCACCTGCCCGCCCTCCTCGAACAGCACCGCGCGCACCTGGCCGGAAATCTCGGCGCGGATTTGAGCGGTCTCGTTGGGCGCCAATGAGCCGACCAGGGACAGCCCCTCGACCAAGTCCCGGCGAGTGATGGCGGTAACCTCAACGGGCTGTTTTTGCCCCGTCGCGGTCACCACCGTCGCAGGCTTCTTGGCGCAGCCGCTGACCAACGTGACGTACAGCAGCAGACCGGACCCAAAACATTGGCGAAGCGTGGTGGACAGTCTGGGCATGAGAGAGTGATGGTAAGGCCGACCCGGCCCGCAACCAACCCGGGGGAGTGCGGCAGGGATGACGACGGACTAGCCGATAAGTTTGCCGTAATCCTCCGCGGAAAGGAGCGCGACCGCCTCGGCCGGATTGGCGAGCTGCAGCTTGAGCATCCAACCGTCGGTGTACGGCGCCTGGTTCACCTTCTCCGGATTTGTATCCAGCGCCTGATTGACGGCGACCACGGTGCCGGCGACCGGTGCATAGACATCGGAGGCCGCCTTGACTGATTCCACCACCCCGAAGGTTTCGCCGGCCTTCAGCGCCGTCCCGACCTTGGGCACCTGGATAAAGGTGATATCGCCCAGACTGTTTTGGGCATAGTCAGTGATGCCAATGGTCGCAGTGCCATCGGCGGCAATCTTGAGCCATTCGTGGGACTTGGCGTAACGGAGATCGGATGGGACGTTGCTCATGGGTATCAGCTCTTTTTTAGTGGGACGAACGGTGGCTTGACGAGTTGCAAATTGAGTTTGGCGCCGCGGATGTCCACGAGGAGCGGCTCCCTGGCCGCCGGGGCCTCGATCAAGGCCGAACCAATCGCCTCGTTGATGATGGGCGACAGCGTGCCGGAAACGACCCGGCCCACCACGGTGCCGGCGGCGTTAAGCACGGGCGTCCCGGCGCGCACGATGCGGCGGTCGCCGGTCTTGAAGTGCACGATCTTTTTCGCGGAGCCCGCCGCCTTCTCGGCCTGCAGTACGGCGGAGCCAAGGAACGGGCCCTTGTCGAACTTCACCACCCAACCCAGACCGGCGGTGATCGGGGTAATGTGCTCGGTGATTTCGTGGCCATAGAGCGGAAACCCGGCCTCCAGCCGCAGACTGTCGCGCGCGCCCAGCCCCGTGAGTTCCAGACCGAAAGCGGCGCCGGCCGTCACAACGGCCTCCGCCAGGCGCGGACCGTCCGCCGCCGCACAATAAAGTTCAAAACCATCCTCGCCGGTGTAGCCCGTACGGCTGAGGAGACAGGGCACGCCGGCCGCCTCGCCCCGGGCGAAATGGTAATACTTGATCTCGGCCAGATTGGTCTTCGTCAGGGTTTGCACCAACGCAGCCGCCCGCGGTCCCTGGATGGCGAGCTGGGCGTAGTCGGGCGAGCGGTCCACCACGGTACAGTCGAAACCCTTCGCCTGCTCCTGCATCCAGGCGATGTCCTTGGCGATGTTGCCGGCGTTGATGACGAGTAAATAGTCGCCGGCCCCGCGCATGTACACGAGCAGGTCGTCGACGACACCGCCGTGCGGATAACACATGACGGTGTAGAGGATCCGGCCCGGGAAAAGCTTGCTGCAGTCGTTGGTGACGAGGTGCTGGAGAAACTTGAGCGCATCCGGCCCGGCCACATCGGCCTCGCCCATGTGGCTCACGTCGAACAGCCCGCAGCGCTGGCGCACGGCCTTATGCTCTTCCAGGATGCTCTTGTATTGGACCGGCATATCCCAACCGGCGAAGTCAACCATGCGACCGCCATGCTGGCGGTGAAACGCATTAAGGGGCGTGGTCTGGGGGGCACTCATGGCTTCACTAAGCGGCGCGAACGCGGGACCGGCAAGGAAACTATGTGCGCCCCGGCGGCCATTATGCCGGCCATTGCTGACTAAAAGAAATTGTGTTCAGGCGACCCTTCCCGCCTATTCTGCCCCTCAGTCGCACCGCCTTGCATTCGACCTTTCAATTCTTAATCCCCTCTGCCGTGCCGTCCGCTTTTTGGGTCCACAATCTCAGCCCTTTTCTGATCCGGTTCAGCGAGAACTTCGGCATCCGGTATTACGGCCTGTCCTATCTGGCGGGCTTTGTGGCGGCAGGCTGGCTGCTCCACCGCTATCATCAAGCCGGGCGCTCCCCGCTGGAACTCAACGCCATTTTCGATCTGATGACCTGGTTGATCGCGGGCGTCATCATCGGCGGACGTTTGGGCTACTTCGTCCTCTATCAGTCCGAGGCTTTCCTCCGCGACCCATGGGCACTGGCGCGAGTCTGGGAAGGCGGCATGTCCAGCCATGGCGGCATGTTCGGGGTGGGCGTGGCGTTGTGGTGGTACACCCGCAAACGGGCGATCGGATTTCTGGCGACGAACGATCTGATTGTCACCACGGCCCCGCTCGGGCTGCTATTTGGCCGCCTCGCCAACTTCATCAACGGAGAGCTCTGGGGCAATCCGACCCGCGTGCCGTGGGCGGTGATTTTCCCCGCCAGCCCGCCCCCGCTGATGCCGCGACATCCCTCCCAGCTTTATGAGGCCGTGCTGGAGGGCGTGGTGTTATTTGCGCTCATGCAATGGCGATTCTGGAAAAGCCCGGCGGCCAAGCAGCCCGGGCGGATCACCGGGGAGTTTCTGGTCGCCTACACGGTCGCCCGGGCCGTCTGCGAGACCTATCGCGAGCCCGACGCCGCCCTGATTCTCGGCCTCAGCCGCGGCACTTTTTATTCCCTCTTCCTCCTCGCCGTCGGGCTTGCGCTGATCGCGTTCGCCGGCCGGCAAAATTCAGAGCGTAAAGCCTGAGGGAATAGTCGCGCCTTTGCAGACGCAGAGGATGCCGTCGCGAATGACCACGTCGTGCGCGTAGTCGCCATCGGGTTTGCCCGCGGGGGATAGGTTTACATTGTCGCCAATGCGCGCGTTTTTATCGATGATCGCATGCCGGATGCGGCAATTGCGACCGACGCCGATGGAGGGCCGGCCCTGCGCCTGATCAGCGAGCACTTCCTTTTCGGTCTGGTAATAATCAGCACCCATCATGACGACGTCTTCCAGATTGGAATTTTCGCCCAAAATGGAGCGGATGCTGATGAGGCAATGCTTGAGGGTGGAGTCGGTGACCAAACAGCCATCGCCGAGGACCACATGGTCGATACTGCACCGGTTGATCTTCGATGCGGGCAGGTAACGGGGATGGGTGTAGATCGGCGCATCACGGTCGAAGAAATTGAAAGGGGGCAGAGGTTGGGCGAGGGCCAGGTTGGTGTCGAAAAATGCCCGCACCGTTCCGATATCCTCCCAGTAGCCTTCAAAAATATAGCTGCCGAGCTTGGACTTGCCGAGCAAGGCGGGGATGACTTCCTTGCCGAAATCCTTCATGCCATTGTCCAGGGCTTTCCGCAGCACCTCCCGGCTGAATACGTAGATGCCCATCGAGGCGAGGCCGCGTTTCTCCGCCGACGGTTGCAGGGTGCGCTCCAAGGCGGGACTGATGGCCAGGCGGTTGATGATCGCGGGATCCTTGGGCTTCTCCACAAATTCCGCGATGGTCAGATCGTCGTTGACGCGCATGAGACCCAGCCCTTCCACCTTGGAAACCGGCAACGGGATCGCCGCCATGGTCACATCGGCCCCGGTGGCGACGTGCTGGTCGATAATCTTGCTGAAATCCATCCGATACAGCTGATCGCCGGACAGGATCAGGACAAAATCGTGCCCGTGCCGGTGAAAGTGGACCAGATTACGCCGCACGGCATCGGCGGTACCCTCGTACCAGGCATTGCTTTTCTCGGTCTGCTCGGCCGACAGAATATCGATGAAGCCCCCGCCGAACGGGTCAAATTGATAGCTTTTCTGGATGTGCCGGTGCAGTGATGCCGTGAGAAACTGCGACAGGACGAAGATGCGATTGTAGCCGGAATTGAGGCAATTGCTGATCGGAATATCGACGAGGCGGTACTTGCCGGCCAGGGGAACCGCGGGCTTGCAGCGTTCCTTGGTTAGGGGATAGAGCCGCGTGCCCCGACCGCCGCCCATGATTACTGAAAGAACTTTTTTTGCTTCAGCCATAGAGAAAGTGTTCTAATTCCTTGCGGAATGATTTGAAGGCCCTCAAAAATCGCCAGCTTAAAACCACCATGTGCGGAATCGTAGGCTACATCGGCAAACAAAAGGCATCGGCTATCATCCTCGAGGGGCTCAAGCGCCTTGAATATCGCGGTTATGACTCCGCCGGCATCGCCATCCTGCAGGGCGACCGGTTTGAGATCGCCAAGAAGGCCGGACGAGTGGAGGGCCTGATCAAGGGCACCCCGGCCCAGAAGATTTCCGGCTCCACCGGCATCGGCCACACCCGCTGGGCCACGCACGGCGGGGTCACCGATGCCAACTCGCACCCCCATGTCAGTAGCGACGGCAAGATCGCCCTCATCCACAACGGCGTGATGGAGAACTACGCCAGTGCCAAAAAATTCCTGCTCACCAAGGGCTATACCTTCAAGTCCGAAACGGACACCGAGGTGCTGAGCAACCTGATCGCCTACCATTACCAGAAGGAGCCCGTGGTGGCCGAGGGCAGCCGTTTCCTGGAAGCCGTCCGCAAGACCTTGCGGCACGTTGAAGGCACCTACGGCATCGCCGTGCTGTGCACCGACTGCCCCGCGGAAATCGTCTCCGCCCGCAAGGGCTCGCCGCTGATCCTCGGCGTGGGCGACGGTGAATACATGCTGGCCAGCGACGTCTCCGCCATCATCAGCCGCACCCAGAACGTCGTCTACCTCAAGGATGGCGAGCTTCTGCACATGACGGCGAAGGATTTCGCCATCACCACGCTTGATGCCGAGGACGTGTCGCCGGTCGTCGACAAGATCACTTGGAAAATAGAGGACTCGGAGTTGAACGGACACGCGCATTTCATGGAGAAGGAAATCTTCGAGCAGCCCGCCGCGCTCGAGAACACCATGCGCGGGCGCTTCTCCGAGGATGGCAGCACAGCCCAGTTTGGCGGCTTGAACATCTCCGCCGTAGATCTGCGCCAGATCGATCGTTTCCATTTTCTCGCCTGCGGCAGTGCGTGGCACGCCTGCCTCGTGGCGGAGCATTTGATCGAGCGGTTTGCCCGTGTGCCGGTCGAGGTGGATTACGCCTCGGAATTCCGCTACCGGAACATGCCGCTGGGCAACAACACCCTGTTTTTCACC
>JANMVS010000565.1:0-2969 GCA_031392885.1 Verrucomicrobiota bacterium | reverse complement strand
GACGGTCTCCGTACCGTCCGGGCTGACGCACCGGCCGCCGTCCGGGCTGGCAGACTGGCTGTCGCCCGCGGCCGGTACGGAGACCGGCCCTCCAGCTGGCAACCCTTCGGAGAAACCCGCGATGGAAGACACTCCCTAGCCCGCATATTTCGCACTTGTCACGAAATTTTGGCGGTGCACGACGACTCTCAGCCCGCGTGGCTCCGGGACTTTGTCGGTCATGCGGGCTGAAACAACCCCGACTTGTCGGGGTTGTCCTTAGCCCGGATATCCCGAGCAGCCGTGAATGCGGAAAAAGATTTGGCACAGGGAGTGGTTTCGGTTGCGAGCAGAGTGGGAAATATCCGGGCTAGGGTTTCCCTAACTTCAGCGTGCTGGATTTAAGGGCAACCCACTGAAAGTAGCGAGGAACCCTTTCAACTTGCTCGCGCCTGCATCAGATGATTGACCCGCGCCATCAGGTCACGCGGGCTGAACGGTTTGGTGAGGTAGTCGAGCGCCCCGAGTTCAAGGCCGAGTTGACGGGAATCGGATGAGGTCCACGCCGATACGATGATGAGGGGAATCGTGGCCGTCTGCGGATCGCGGCGGAGGATTTCGCATACGCCGAAGCCATCGAGGTCGGGCAGCATCAGGTCCAGCAGGATGAGGTCGGGCAGGTCCCGCCGGACGGCGTTGATGGCCTCCCAGCCATTGCCCGCGGTGGTGACTTGGTAGCCGGCCCGCACCAGGTGAAATTGCATGAGTGCGGCGAGATCGGGCTCATCGTCCACTACCAGAACTTGGGCCGGGCAGGTCATGTCGCACTCTCGCAGTCGTCGGTGACGATCGCATGCGCGCGCGGTGACAATTGGGCAACAAGGGCCGAGCTACCAGCGGTGGTACGCCGGATGCCCGGGCTGCACGGCGACAAAGGTGCCCCGGCAGGTGGCGCGTGGTTTGCCGGCCGCCGTCAGCACTCCCTCGATGGTCGCGCGGTCGGCGGACGAGTCGACCACGCGGGCGGAAAGCTCGACCGGCCCATCGGTCGGGGTGGGGCGGAGCAACTTGATGGCGTAGTCGGCGGTGACGGTGCAGAGCGGTTGCGCCAGTTGGTTGCGCTGCATGAGGTGCCAAGCCGCGGTCCAATTGCAGTGGCAGTCGAGCAGTGCGCCAATGATACCGCCGTTCAACATGCCCGGAAAGGCTTCATGGTGGGGTTGGGAACGCCAGGTGGCCACCACTTCGTCCCCGCGCACAAAGCTCCGGATCTGCAGGCCCCGGGGATTGGCCGGGCCGCAGCCAAAGCAAATACTGGCCGGCGCGAAAATTTCCTGGAGGCTTGACCCGTTCATCGGGCGCAAGTAAAGCGGAAAGTGTTCCAGCGGAAATCCTAAAGTTCGCACTATTTTTAACTCGCACCTGCTGCGGCGGGTGTGCGATGGTGAAGTTAGATTCTATCAAACACTAAATGGCACGCAAGATAGCCTTCCTCAACTACAAGGGCGGTGTAGGCAAGACCTCGCTGATCGTAAATACCGCCGCTAGCCTGGCTCGCCGGGGCATGCGCGTGCTCCTGCTTGATTTCGACACCCAATCCAACGCCAGCATTTGGCTGATGCGGTTGGAGCGGTGGAACAAGATCAACGCGACGGGCGTCGGCTCGGTTTATTCGATTTTTGATCCCGGCACGGCACGGCTGAAGGATTGTGTGATCAAGGACGTGGTCGAGGGCAAAGAAGGCGAAAAGCTTCTGCCGGGCCTCGATCTGGTGCCGACGTCCTTCAACCTCGTTGACCTCGAGGGTGAATACAAACCCGATCCCAAACGTCCTTCCTACGCCATTTTTCAGGAGCAACTCGCGGAGATCGAGGGCAATTATGATTTCATTCTGTTTGACTGCCCGCCGAACGTGTTGCGCGCGTCGCAGAACGGGGTCTATTGCGCCAACGAGCTCTACGTGCCCTCCAATCCCGATGCGCTGAGCCTGATCGGCTTCACGCTCCTGGTGGAGAAGATGCTGCGTTTCCAACAGAGCTCCGCCAGTTTTCGCACCACGGCCATGGGGCCCGCCGCGCAGGTTTACGGCATCGTGTTCAATTCGATCAAGGCCAACACCGACATCGAGGTGCCGAAGATGCGCATGCAGCTTCGCCTGAATCAATTCAAGACGCAGAAGCGCGGCTGTGCGGCCAACGCCAAGATTTGCACCACGCAAATTCGCGACGCCATGATTGTCCGGCGCGCCGTCACGCTCGGGCTGCCGGTTTTCCTCGTGGGAACCGAGGGGACGGAGACGGACAGCGTGGCCAATGACTATCTGATGCTCGCCAACGAGATCATGGAAAACGCCCCGGTCTGAAACTTTTCAAGCCACCACACTACCATGGGTAAATTTACTGCCACCGAATGGGATGAGATCCGCAAAAAATTCCGCAACTCCATCATGGCGGAAACCTCGCTGGTGAGCCTGGCGCAGAATCTCGACACCAAGGAATGGCCGCACAAGGCCGCGGATGAAAAGCCCACCAAATACATCGGCTTCACTTACGACGAATTACTCATGATGCCGGAGATCGGCGGCAAGGTGGACAACATCGATCATCTGCTCGGCATTCTCAAGGAGACGCTGGCCTTTGACGATCCGTTCGGCGACATGGTCAGCCAGGTCGAGGAATCTTCCGCCAAGGAAAATCCCATCCTCAAGACACTGCGGCACCTGGGCATCGCCGAAAGCTATCCGCTCCTGCTGGCCAATTTCAGCGAAGGCACGCGGATGGTTTGTGCGTCCGAAGGCGTGAAGACCATCGGCGAGTTCGCGAACCTCGGGCAGCAGATGTCCACCCGCGTGGTGCTGGGCGGCGATTTTCGCACGGCGCTCAATGCGTTGACGCATGGCGACGAGGAGGCGATTAGCAAGTTTCTGCCCTACCGCAAGGGGAGCACCGGTCTGCATCTCGCCGAGGCGCTCGGACTCATGGTTGCCAGCC
>JANMVS010000541.1:0-2698 GCA_031392885.1 Verrucomicrobiota bacterium | reverse complement strand
ACCGGCATGAGCATGAAATATCCAGGTTAGCCGTTGCCGTCGCCCGCCGCGGAAATCAGCCGCGCGGCTCGAAGCGGCTTTCCGCGCGGTTCTTTTGGACGCTGTGGGCCGGGGCGAGTTGGCCGTTCATGGCGATGTAGATGCCGGCGGGCAGCACCTGCAGCGCGCCGACGGCGCAGCCGAGGTTGAAGAGGGCGTCACTGGTGCGGAACCGCGCGGGCAGCATCGAGCCGGTGAGGACGATGACCTTGTCCTTGATGCCCTCGAGCCGGGCGGCGGTGGCCGTCATGGTGTCGGTGCCGTGGGTGATGAGGATGAGGCGCTCGGGCGAGGCCTCAACGCGCTGGCGGATCAGGTCGCGGTCCTCGGCGGTCATGGCGAGGCTGTCCTTCTGCAGGACGGACTCGACGACGTATTCGAAGGTGACATTGGCCTCCTTGAAGAGCGGGCCGACCTGGGGTTCGCCCACATCATAGGTGCTGGCGGCATCGAAGTAGACCTTGTCGATGGTACCGCCAGCGGAAATAACCCGGAGTCGCATGCCGGAGGGTGGGCAGGCGGGTGGGGGAGTTCAATCCGGATTCCGCGGCGGGCGCCGGTCCGGATTTTTCGCAACCGCCCACCGCGGCGGCTTACCCGCGCACCTGGCCCGAGCCGCGGATGACATACTTGTAGGAGGTCAGTTCCTCCAGGCCCATCGGGCCGCGGGCGTGCAGCTTGTCCGTGCTGATGCCGATCTCCGCCCCAAAGCCGAATTCGTGGCCGTCGTTGAACCGGGTCGAGGCGTTCCAGAGCACCACGGCGCTGTCCACCCCGGCGAGGAATTTTTCGGCGACGGCCGCGTCGGCGGTCACAATGGTGTCGGTGTGATGCGAGCCGTGGGTTTCGATGTGGGTGATGGCTTGGGCGCAATGGTCCACGACCTTCACCGCGAGGATGAGGTCGAGAAACTCCGTGCGGTAATCGTCCGCAACGGCCGACTGGATGAGAGTTGAGTGTTGAGCGTTGAGCGGGCCCAGCGCTCGCTTGGTGTCGTCGTCGACGCGGAGGCGGACGCCGCGTTCGAGCAGGGTGCGGCCGGCTTGAGCGAGGAATTCGGCCGCGATGTCGCGGTGAACCAGCAGCGTCTCGAGCGCGTTGCACACGCCGGGGCGCGAGCACTTGCTGTTGATCAGGATGGCCTCCGCCATCGCCCGATCAGCGGCGCGGTCGACGTAGAGCGCGCAGATGCCGTCGTAATGTTTGATGACCGGCACGCGGGCGGTCTGCACCACGGCCTCGATCAGGCCCTTGCCGCCGCGGGGGATGAGCAAGTCGATGACGCCGACCGCCGCGCCCAGCAGGCGGACGGTGTCGCGGTCGGCGATCGGTACGAGCTGCACCGCCTGGGTGGGCAGGCCGGCGCGGGCCAGCCCGCGCGTGAGCGCGGCGGCGAGAGCCAGGTTCGTGCGCAATGCCTCCGACCCGCCGCGGAGAATGACGGCGTTGCCGCTCTTCAGGCAAAGCCCGGCGGCGTCACAGGTGACGTTGGGCCGTGACTCGTAGATAAAGCCGATGACGCCGAGCGGCACGCGCACCTTGGCGAACTTCAGGCCGTTGGGCTGCATCCATTCCCGCAGCACCTGGCCGACTGGGTGGGGGAGTGAGGCGACCTTGCGCAGGCCCTCGGCGCAGGCGGCGAGACGCGGCGGATTGAGGGTGAGCCGGTCAACGAGCGCCGCGGTCTGGCCCGCGGCTTGCGCGGCGGCGACATCCGCGGCGTTGGCCGTCAGAATTTCCGTCTGGGCGGCGAGCAACTCGTCGGCCATGGCGTGCAGGGCGGCGTCGATGCGCGCGGGCGGCGTGCCCGCCAAGGTGCGCGCCGCGCTGCGGGCCTGCTGCCCCAGTTGGGCGATGAGCTGTGCCAAGTCGGTCATATCAGGAAATACTGTAGCGGCGCTCTATGAGCGTCGGGTTCGAGGGACGGCGGTCATAGACCGCCGCTACAGGGTCGAAGTTTGGGTGCAGATCAATCACTTGGCGGGAAAATACGTTCCGGTGCGCTTACCGGCGACAATCTCGTAGAGCAGACCGGCCCGCCGCCCGCTGGCGATGGCGACGGGGATGCCGGCCTTCACCGCGAGCTGCGCGGCCTGGAGCTTGGTCACCATGCCACCGGTGGACAGACGGCCCTTATCATCGCGCACGAGGTGAGCCACCTCGGCGAAGTCGCGGACGAGCGGCACGACCTTGCCGGCGGCATCGAGCAGGCCGTCGACGCTGGTGAGGATGACGAGCAGGTCGGCCTTGACGAGAATAGCGACCTCGGCGGAGAGCCGGTCGTTGTCGCCGAAATTCAATTCCTCCACGGCCACGGAGTCGTTCTCGTTAATGATGGGCACGACGTTGCCGCGGGCGAGGAGGTGGGCGAGGGTATTGCGGGCGTTGTCGTGACGGGTGCGGCTGTCGAGGTCGTTGTGCGTGAGCAGCAGCTGGGCGACGGCCAGGCCCTGACGGGCAAACGCGCTGGCGTAGACGTGCATGAGTTGGGATTGACCGACGGCGGCGCAAGCTTGCTTGGCGGCGAGCTGCTTGGGCCGCGCCTCAAGCCCCAGCGTGGCGAGACCGGCCGCGACCGCGCCGCTGGAAACGATGACGCACTGGTGGCCGGCGCGGATGAGAGCTCCGACCTCCCGAGCCAACCGCGCGATCTGGGGCC
>JANMVS010000271.1:0-5286 GCA_031392885.1 Verrucomicrobiota bacterium | reverse complement strand
GCCGCCTGCGCGGCCTTTTCCAGTTCCGTCTGGCTCACCGGCACCACCGGCCGTTGTCCGCCCACACCGGCGACATAGATGGCACCCTGCCGTTTGCGTCCAATGTCAGTGTGATCCCTCATAGAGCCGAACCGAATTTTGGTTCAAAGCAGTTCGCGAAACTGTTCCGGGGTGAGCCCGGCCACTTTCGTGATGTAGCCCATGGTGTAGGCGTTGATCACCGTGTGTCTTGGGATCTGCACCAGGACCGCGCCATTCGAGCGCGTGATATGCTTGCTCTGGCGTATGATTCGGAAGCCGCGTTTCTCCAGCACCCATACGGCGTCTTTCTGACCGATGCGGGCAGCTTCGGCATGCTCAAACAGTGACTTCCTCGTGCTGCACACGCACCCCCGGCTCCCCTTCCTTCACCATGAATTTTGCGTCTTGGTATTCGGCAATGGCCTCACGAATGTTAGCCAGCGCCTCTTCCCGGGTTGCGCCCTGCGAGCAGCAACCCAGCAGGCTGTCGCACCACACGGCCCAGCCTTCGTCCGACTCCACGAAGGTGACGCTGTATTCCATGGTGAGGAAGCTAAGTCCCTGTCGCCGGGCGTCAAGCAGGTGCATGCTCCTGACCGCCAGTTGTCAGCTCGCCCGGCCATTGCCACCCGGGAACGTCCTGGCGGTTGTCTGGACCAAGGACCCGGGCGCAGGAGCGGGAAGCCCGCCGACTCCGCACTGCGCGCACCCATGGCCGGATCCATGCAGCCTCGACCTCAAAACACGTTTGACCCGTGACAGGAAAAACAGGGTCGTAATCGACTTCATGCCCCAATGCCGATCGGACGTAGCGGCAGGCGTCGCTGCCTGCCGGGTTTGGCGAATGAATTCCCGACGGCCCGCAGGGACGCGGGCCCTCCCACTATCTCAGGCCGCAAGCTTTCCGCGCGCGGGTCATCGTCTGCTCGGCCACAACCCGGGCCCGCCGGGCGCCGTCGTGCAGGACCTGCTCGACATAGTCGGAATTGGCCACGAGCTCGGCGCGTCTCGCGCGATACGGTGCGAAGAAATTCCAGTAGTGCTCGAACAGCGCCTTCTTCAGGTCGCCATAACCGAGGCCGCCGGCGCGAAGCCGGTTCTCGTAGTCGAGGGCGACGTCCTTAGTGCTGAAGAGCCGGAGCAACTGGATCGCGAGGTTCTTCTCGGCGTCGGGCTTGGGTTCGGCCGGCGTGCGCGAATCCATCACGATGCCCATGATTTTTTTGCGCAGCACCTTCTCGTCGCCGAATATCTCGATGGTGTTGCCGTAGCTCTTGGACATTTTCTGGCCGTCCAGACCGGGCACCGCGGCGACGTCTTCGCGAATTTGCTCCTCCGGTACGACGAGGGTCGCGCCGTAGGTCAGGTTGAATTTGATGGCGATGTCACGCGTCATCTCCAGGTGCTGCTTCTGGTCCTTGCCGACGGGCACGATATTGGTGTCGTAGAGCAAAATGTCTGCGGCCATGAGCACCGGGTAGGCGAACAGGCCGAAATTCGGTGAAATCCCCTTGGCCGTCTTGTCCTTGTAGCTGTGTGCGCGCTCCAGCAATCCCATGGGGGTGAGCGAACCGAGGAGCCAGGTAAGTTCGCAGACCTCGGGCACGTCGCTCTGGCGCCAGAAAACGGACTTGGCCGGGTCGAGGCCGCAAGCGAGCCAGTCCAGAGCGATGCCCCGGGTGTAGGCGAGTCGCTCCTTGGCGTCGGTGATCGCCGTCATCGAGTGGTAGTCGGCGATGAAATAGTACGCATCACCGCCGGCCTGTAGCTCGATGGCCGGACGCATGGCGCCGAAATAGTTGCCGATGTGCAGGGTGCCGGAAGGCGTGATGCCGGTTAAAACTCGCATGTTGATCAAAAGGAAAGGCAGTGAGTAACCACTAATGGACACTAATGAACACTAATTTCAGTCCGGTGCATCCAGTCAAAACCGCCCCGTGAAGCAAAATTCAAGTAAAGATCCCCGGCGCAAGCTTGCCCGCCTCCGGAGGGCTCCGGGGCAATTCAAACCCGCGGGCGGGGTCGCCCGCGCTCCGGTCCGCTGCTCTCTGGAGCCACGGCGACCTCGCCGGGGGGTTGCCTCCTGCCGGCCAACCAAGCCGATCCCGCCACGGCGGGATCCGGGGGATAGTGCCCACCGCGAATAAACCAGCCGACCGGTCTTGGTTTCCAGGCGGGTCACGGCGGGTTCATTCGTGGTTCAGCCGGTTCAGCCTGGCTTAATCCTGGCGCGTCCTGGTCGTGATCGACTGCTTGGTCCGGGCGATCATATTGGCCGGCAAATAACCGCTGAATGACATGCAGGGCATGACCAGGGCGCGCGGTCCGAGCAGCGAGCCCGGGTTGAGCACGGCGTTACAGCCCACCTCGGCTTCATCGCCGAGCACGGCGCCAAATTTTTTCAAACCGGTCGGCACGGTCCCCGCCGGCAGCCGCACCGTAACCTTGCCCTGGTCGAGCCGAAGGTTGGAACAGATGACACCCGCGCCCAGGTGGGCCCGGTTGCCGAGGATGGAATCGCCCACATAGTTGAAGTGCGGCGCCGACACGCCATCGAGCAACAGGCAGTTCTTGAACTCGCTCGAATTGCCCAGCACGCCGCCTTCGCCGACGATCACGTTGCTGCGGATGAACGCGCCGGGACGGATCTGGGTGTTGGCGCCGATGTAGACCGGACCGATGATGGTGGCATAGGCCGGCAGTTTCACCGACGGATGCAGCCAGACCTTGCCCTCGAGATGGACCCCCGGCGGGATTTGGGGGCTGGCGGACCCCGTTTCCACAGTCGCGAGCGCGGCCCCGATCTGCTTCAACCACTCCCACGGGGCGGCCGAAGCCGGGAAAAACGGAGCAAACCGGGCCAGCGAGGCAGGCAGGGCAAAGAAATCGGAGGCTTTCACAAACACTTGAATAACAAAAAAAACCGCTGAGGAACAGCGGTTTTTGAAAGTGGAGCGGGAGCAGAGACTCGAATTTGTTCACCTTCTTGCGCAAGAACTTAAGCTACAATTAGAATACCTCAAAGACGAATCCCCCGACACACACCGAAGCACACCCGCCGAAGAATACTGGGAAGGAATACCGTGCAGGCGGTCAGAGACTCGCCTGTTCACCCGTCGAATCGCCGATCCGTGGCACGCTGTCCAGCCCCATGCGCCGAGCCATGATCAGATAGCCATTGGTCCGTTGCCTACTGCTATTGAGTTAAGGATTTCTTAAAGAAATCCTTAGATTCGCTGACCAAACGATTCGGGTCTTCCGCGAAAGTCTTGCTATCAGTCTCGATGGCCAGGACTCCCGACCAGCCGGTCTTTTTAATCGCCTCGAAAAGACCTGCGAAATTAACTTTGCCGCGCCCAATCTCGGTGTCCACGGGCACGTACTTCCCTTCACTCAATTCATTGGTCTTGTCCTTGAAATGGAGGTCAAAAACGCGGCCATTGTATTCGTTGAAGACTTTGGCTGCGTCAAAGCCGGCGGCCGTGACCCAGCCAACATCGAGGCACACCCCAATGCGAGGGTCCCGGTGGTGCAAGACTGCCTTGACTGTGATCGGGTTACCGTAAGCTGAGTTCAGGTTGTGATTATGGACCGCTAGCCGGATATCGTATTCCTTAACGAGTTCCTCCAGATTGTCCCAGATTTCGACGCTTTGGGGCTCAACGATGATCAATTTAACGCCTGTCAGGTGAGCGAACTCGAAGAGCTTGCGGTTCGCTTCCTTGTCGAGGCTGGTCTGATTGACTCCAAAGGAATACATCACCAGCCCGTTCTTATCCAGAATCGCCATCTTTCGTAGTGTCTCCTCACGAGTTCCCAGTGGGTCGAAGTGACCGGACATGAATTCCAGATATTTGAGCTGATGTTTTACCGCAAAGTCCACCACCTGCTCAAAAGTCATATTTCGGCAGGTCCAGGTCTGTAAGCCTAGCTTAGGGCCAGCGGCCTCTTCTAACGTTGAAGCCGGCGCCTTGCTGGCAACCGACGACGCGAAAACGGAGGTAAGGGTCATAAAAGCAAGAAAGCGGCGCATTTGATGAATAAGGTGAAGCGGAAGGTTGCCAAAGCAATATCATAGTGTTTTATTAATCCTGTTACTATTCGCTCCCGCCCCTGGGACATGGCTGCACAACCTGAGCCGGATTGTATGCGTCATGAATACCTTCACCTGGCAACATTTCCCCCCATCATGACATCGACGAGTAAAAAAATCGCCCTAATGGCCTGTCTCTTCACTACGATCTGCACTACCGCTATTACTGCGGATAGTGCTCGCTGGGTATCCCTCTTCAACGGCAAGAATCTCGACGGTTGGGCGATAAAAATCGCCGGCCACCCGCTGGGGGAAAATTTCGCGGACACCTTCCGAGTCGAGGATGGAATGATCAAGGTGTATTATGACAAATACTCCAAGTTCTCGGGGCAGTTCGGCCATCTTTATTCCAACCTCGCCTATTCCCACTATGTCCTGCGACTCGAATACCGGTTTGCGGGCATCGTGATGGCTGATGCGCCGGAGTGGTGCAACTCCAATAGCGGTGTGATGATTCACGCCCAATCACCACTGAGCATGTTCCTCGAGCAACAGTTCCCCGTCAGTCTTGAATGCCAATTCCTGGCCAACATCGGCAGCGGACCGAGACAGACAGCCAGCGTCTGCACTCCAGGAACCAATATCGAGATCGATGGGAAACTCATCACGCAGCACATTGTGCGATCCACCGCACCTGTGTTTCCCATCGAGGAATGGGTGAAAATCGAGATCGAAGTTCATGGCGGCAAACAGATCGTCTACCGGGTCAACGGCCAGGAAGTCCTGCGTTATCAGCGGCCACAGCTGGACCCGGATGAAACGGAACCCCAGCGTTTGCAAGCCGTGCGCCAGTTGCAGGCGGCCGGCTCTCCCCTGTTCCTTGAATTCGGCCACATCGCTCTCCAGGCGGAGGGTCACCCCGTGTGGTTCCGCAATATTGAGCTCAGGCCGTTGGAGAATTGATGGCCGGATCAATTGTTGGGCCGGGCGGCAGCTTCACTCCGCTTCGTTGGGCGAGATGCTCCCTTAGCCCAGGGCGTGAAGCGCCGGAAAACATCCCTGCGGATCCGACCAGGTCATACCAACGTCCCTAATGATTTGGACGATTGAATTTCATCAGGTGGGTAGGGCGCAACCGGGACGAGTGCCGGAGCCTCGGCCGCTGGGCACGCCGTAAGGACTATCGCGGACGGCCCAGCGGTCCGTCCCTGCCGGCGCTGCTGCGCCAAAGT
>JANMVS010000534.1:0-5843 GCA_031392885.1 Verrucomicrobiota bacterium | reverse complement strand
TTTTCCTCGGGCGCCAATTCGGTTTCGGACTTCGGGGTGATCTTGCCGACGAGGATGTCGCCGGGCTTCACCTCGGCGCCGATGCGGATGACACCGTTGTGGTCGAGATTCTTGAGCGCTTCCTCGCCGATGTTCGGAATGTCGCGCGTGATCTCTTCCGGCCCGAGCTTGGTGTCGCGGGCGGTGGCTTCGAATTCCTGCACATGGATCGAAGTGAAGATGTCCTCCTTGAGCACCTTCTCGGAGATGAGAATGGCGTCCTCGAAGTTGTACCCGTTCCACGGCATGAAGCCGACGAGCACGTTGCGGCCGAGCGCGAGTTCACCGTGATCGGTCGAAGGACCGTCGGCGATGCACTCGCCCTTCTTGACCTTCTGGCCCTTCTTGACGATGGGCCGCTGGCTGAAGCAGGTGCCGGCGTTCGAGCGCATGAACTTGCGCAGCTCGTAGACGTAGATGTGATTTTTCGGATCGTGCTTCGGGTGGCGCGGCAGTTCGCCGTCCTTGGTGACGATGATTTGTTTGGCGTCCACGGAAGCGACGATGCCGGAATCTTCGGCGATGACGACGGTCTTGGAATCGCTGGCCAGCCGGGCCTCGAGGCCGGTGCCGACGAACGGCGCCTCGGTCTGCAGAAGCGGCACGCCCTGGCGTTGCATGTTGGAACCCATGAGCGCACGGTTGGCGTCGTCATGCTCGAGGAAGTGAATGAGACCGGCCGCGACAGACACGACCTGCTTGGGCGAAACGTCCATCAGGTTGACCTCTTCCGCGGAAACCTCGAGGAAGTTACCGGAGTTACGGGCGGTGACCTTGCCGATGTAGTTACCCTTGTCATCCACCTCGGCGTTAGCCTGGGCGATGGTCTTGCCTTCCTCCTGGTCGGCGGTGAGGTAAACCACTTTGTCGGAAACGCGGCCGTTCTCGACGACGCGGTAAGGCGACTCGATGAAACCGAATTCGTTGACGCGGGCGTAGGTGGAGAGCGAGTTGATGAGACCGATGTTCGGACCCTCGGGGGTTTCGATCGGGCAGATGCGGCCGTAGTGCGAAGGATGCACGTCGCGCACCTCAAAGCCGGCGCGCTCACGGTTGAGACCGCCCGGCCCGAGGGCGGACAGACGGCGTTTGTGCGTCAGCTCGGCCAGCGGATTGATCTGGTCCATGAATTGCGACAGCTGGCTGCGGGCGAAGAAATCGCGGATGACCGTCGTCAGCGCCTTCGGGTTGATCAGCTTCTGCGGCGTGATCGAGTCCACGCTCTGGTCATAGAGGGTCATGCGTTCGCGCACGAGGCGCTCGGTGCGGCTGAGACCGACGCGGCACTGGTTGGCGAGCAACTCGCCGACGGTGCGCACGCGACGGGAACCGAGGTGATCGATGTCGTCCACGATACCGTCGCTCTTCTTGAGGCGGACGAGATACTTGGTGGCCGCCACAATGTCGGAGCTGTCGAGAATGCGGTTCTCGAGATCGATCTTCAGGCCGAGCTTCTGGTTGATCTTGTAGCGGCCGACGCGGCCGAGATCGTAGCGCTTCGGGTCGAAGAACAGGCGCTTGAGCAGGGCCTTCGCGTTGGCGGTGGTCGGGGGCTCGCCCGGGCGCAGCTTCTTGTAGACTTCCTTGAGGGCTTCTTCCTCGTTGCGGGTCGGGTCCTTCTTCAGCGCGCGGATGATGGCGCCCTCGTCGGCCGTGGTGTCGATGACCCGCATCGACTTGATGTCGTGCTTCTCAAAGGTACGGACAATGGCTTTGGTGAGCGGTTCAAAAGCGCGGGCGAGCACGACACCCTTTTGGGCGTCGATCACATCTTCCACCAAAACGAGGGTGGAGACGTTCTCGAGGTCGAGCGCCTTGCTGACTTTGAGATCCTGAATCGTGTAGAACAGGTTGAGGATATCCAGATCGTTGCTGAAGCCGATGGAACGGAGCAGCGTGGTGATGAGGAATTTGCGGCGGCGGCGGCGGCGGTCGAGATAGACGTAGAGCAGGTCGTTGTTGTCGAACTGCACCTCGAGCCAGGTGCCGCGGTCGGGAATGATGCGGAAGGAGTGGAGCAGCTTGCCGTTCGGGTGCGTGGCGACCTCGAAGCAGATGCCGGGGGAACGGTGAAGTTGCGAGACCACGACGCGCTCGGCGCCGTTGATGATGAACGAGCCGCGCTCGGTCACCATCGGGATGTCGCCCATGAAAATCTCCTCATCCTTGATGAAGTCCTCCTCGCGCAGGCGCAGCTTCACATAGAGCGGCACGGCGTAGGTGGTGCCCTCGCGGAGGCACTCGATCTCGGAGCTCTTGGGCTCGCCGATCGTGTAGGACACGTACTCGAGCGTCAGGCGCTCGTCGTAGGAGTGGATCGGGAAGACCTCCTTGAAGACCGCCTCGAGGCCATAGGGCTTGCGCTGCTTCTCGGGCATGTCCTTCTGGAGGAACTCCAGATAGGAGCTGATCTGCAGCTCAATGAGGTTGGGCGGCTGGATGACTTCGCGGAGTTTGCCGAAGTTAATGCGTTCGGTGTGAGGGCGGTCGGCCATGGAATTTTCCCGTGTAGAGGTGAACTGAAAAATAGGAGCGGAACTCAGTTATTCAGGAGTGAATAACCGGCAATGGTGCGCCCGGACTCGAGGTCGGGGAGCGCGGAAAGTACGACTGAAAGAAAGCCGAGAGACAGGCCGCGGTTGGACGCGGCCTGTCTCGGTGAAAGGAGAGGTTGGGAGAACGGAATCGCCAAGTGGTTACTTGAGTTCCACCTTGGCCCCGGCGGCCTCGAGCTTCTTCTTGATTTCCTCGGCTTCGGCCTTGTTGATGCCTTCCTTGACGGGCTTGGGCGCACCTTCGACGAGGTCCTTGGCTTCCTTGAGGCCCAGGCCGGTGATGGCGCGGACTTCCTTGATGGCGCCGATCTTGTTCGCGCCGGCCTCGAGGAGGACAACGGTGAACTCGGTCTTCTCTTCGGCGGCAGCGGCGGGCGCAGCACCGGCGGCAGCGGCCGGGCCGGCAGCAGCGGCGGCGGAAACGCCCCACTTGGTCTCCAGCTCTTTGACGAGGCCGGCGAGTTCGAGAATCGGCTGGGCGGACAGCCATTCAATGACTTGGTCTTTGGTGATGTTGCTCATGGTATTTTCTCCTGAAGCGGCTAGCGGTTTCGATGAGTGAAACGCGTTTAAGGGACGTATCCCCTAGCCTCTTCCTTGGATGTTTTGCTTCCCCGGCTTGCGCCGGAAAAAATGGGTTGGATTGGGTGGGGGGTTAGGCGACGGGAGCAGCGGGCTGCTCCTGCTTGATCTTGGCGTCGAGCACGCGGACGAAGGCCGCGCCCTGCAGGGTGAGCATGCCGAGGAACATCGAGCGCAGGGCCTCGAACGAAGGCAAATCGGCGAGCTTCGCCAGGTCGGCCGCCGTCATGAGCTTCTTGTCCAGCACGCCCACTTTGACCTCGAGCTTCTGCTTCTCGGTGATGAATTTCTTCAGCGCCTTGGCGACGCCCGCGGGGTTCTTGCCGCCGACCACCAAGGCCGTCTGGCCGGTGAGGGACTTGTCCAGGTCGGGCAGGCCAAAGGCCTTGGCCGCGACGCGAAACGAGCTGTTCTTGACGACATGGAACTCGGCGCTCTCGGGGGCGAGGCGCTTCCGCAGCTCCGCCGCGTCGGCCACCGTCAGTTTCGTGAAGTTGGTGAGGATGACGTAGTCGGACTTCTTCAGATGCCCGGTGACCTCGTCGATCAGGTATTTCTTTTCTGCTCTCATGGTACGTTGGTTTCCGGGTTAGAATTTGTTGAACTCGCTGGTCGCGAGCTTCACGCCCGGACTCATGGAGGACGAGAGCGTGACGCTCTTGATGTAATGGCCCTTGAAGGCGGCCGGCTTGGCTTTGCCCACGGCCTCGAGCACCGCGGTCACGTTTTCCGTGATCTGGTCGGGGGTAAAGGAACGTTTGCCGACGCCGACGCCGATGTTGGCGGTCTTGTCGACCTTGAACTCCACGCGGCCGGCCTTCACGGCCTTGATGCCGGCGACGATGTCGTCGGTGACGGTGCCGGACTTCGGATTGGGCATCAGGCCCTTGGGGCCGAGGACGCGGGCCAGGGTGCGCACCTGCTTCATGGCCTCGGTGGTCGAGATCGCGACGTCGAAGTCGAGCCAGCCTTCGGTGATCTTGGCCATCACGTCGGCGAGACCGGCGGTATCGGCGCCGGCGGCCAGGGCCTTGGCGGGATCGTCGGTGAAGACGAGCACGCGGACTTTCTTGCCGGAACCGTTGGGCAGCGGCGTGGTGCCGCGCACCATCTGGTCGCCCTGCGCCGGATCGACGCCGAGGCGGAAGGACAGCTCGACGGTCTCGTCGAACTTGGCCTTGGGAAATTTGGTGAGGATTTCCACTGCTTCCTTGAGTGGATATTCCTTGGCGAGATCAGCGGCCGAGGCCGCGCTGCGGTAGCGTTTGCTTTGTTTTACGGGCATGTTGAACTCCTTGCGGTGCGAACGTCCCTGGAGGGACTCCCGCGGTGAGTGGTGGTTGAGGAAAAATCAGTCGACGACTTCGATGCCCATGTTGCGGGCGGTGCCGGCGATCATGCGGATGGCGGCCTCTTCGCTGTTGGCGTTGAGGTCGGCCTTCTTGATTTTGATGATCTCGAGAATCTGCTTCTTCGTGACCTTGCCGACCTTGTCCATGTTGGGCTTGGCGGAACCGGTCGCGATGCCGGCCGCCTTTTTCAGAAGCACGGACGCCGGGGGCGACTTGAGGATGAAGGTGAAGGATTTGTCCGCGTAGACCGTGATGACGACCGGTATGATCATGCCATTCTGGTCCTTGGTCTTCGCATTAAATTCCTTGCAGAAGCCCATGATGTTGACGCCTTGGGCGCCGAGGGCGGGACCGACCGGGGGCGCCGGATTGGCGGCACCGGCGGGAAGTTGGAGACGAACGTAGCCTTGAATTTTTTTGGCCATGGGGAAAGTGGGTGGGCGGGTTGGGGAGCGGGTGGCGCGATCAGCTTTCCGAGGCGCGCTGGACCTGCCAGTATTCGAGTTCAACGGGCGTAAAGCGCCCGAAAATGGAAACGGAAATCTTCAGCTTGCCGCGGGCGGGATCGACCTCGTCGACGCGGCCCGTCAGGTTGGCGAAAGCGCCGTCGGTGATTTTAACTTCCTCGCCGACATCAAAGGTGACCTTCGGCACTTCCTTGCCCGACGCCGCCTCGATCCGGGCCTTGATGTCATCGATCTCCGTCTGGCGCAGCGCCGCGGGCTTGTCGCCCCCGACAAAACCAATGACCCCGGCTGCGTCCTTCACGAAATAGAACGGCTTGATGATGACCTGCTTTTCCGCGTCGTAGAGGCACATGTTGATGAACACGTAGCCCGGATAGAGCTTGCGGACCTTGGTGGATTTCTTGCCGCCCTTGACCTCGGAGACGACTTCGGTCGGCAACAGCACCTCAAAGACAAAATCGTCGAGTTCCTCGGCTTTCCGGAACTTCTCAATGTAGGTCTTCACCTTGTTCTCCTGGCCGGAGAGGGTGTGCAGGGCGAACCATTGGGCGCTGGTTGGCGTGGAAGTCTGGGTGGTCATCGGGGCGGAAAAGATTAGCGGCTGATGAGCTCCGTGACGGCGTCGACCACGTTATAAAGCGCGAAATCGCTGATGCTGGTGAACAGGCCGAGCAGCAAGCAGGCCACGATCACCACGATCGTCGAATCCTTGAGCTCCGACTTGGTCGGCCAGCTGGCTTTCTGCAACTCGGCGACCAGTTCGCCAAAGAAGATGCGGGCAGTGCGGAAAGGATTGGCCATATTTTTGTTGGGCGAAAGTGGCAGGGGCGGAGGGACTCGAACCCCCA
>JANMVS010000266.1:0-2486 GCA_031392885.1 Verrucomicrobiota bacterium | reverse complement strand
GTGAGGGTTTTCCACACGTGCGCTCTCACGTTCGCCCCGGCCCGGGCGGAGGAAACCGCCGCCACGACCACGACGCTGCCGGGCGGACGTTACCAGACTTCGGTGAATCTGACCGGTCCGGGTGCTGATGGGGTGCTGGGCACGGGTGATGATGTGACGACCAACTCGGTCACGGGCAATTTATTGAGTTACGCCACCGGCCTCACGCGCATCTGGTCATATAGCACTCCGCAGCAGGCGACGACCAAGCCGGAGTATATTGCCATGAGCAGCTATAGCGCCACGTCGGACGGCGGCTTCATGGAGAAAAAGCAGGGCGTTTCCGGGGGGGTAGAGCTGCAGTATGCCCGGAGTTTTGGCAAACTTTCGAAGCGCACCGAATGGAGCCTGAACACCGGAATTTCCCTGAACGATATCAACAGCAAGGCCGGCGGCAGCGTGCTCTCCACCCTGCGCTCCGCAACTGATTTTTACTCCCTCAATGGTCTCCCGGCTCCCGCCACTTCCCCCGGATTGCCGTATACAGCTCCGAAATCGGGAGACCTGACTGACTCGAATGGGGTTGTCCTCATCATCAACGGACTTGAAACCACCACGCCACTCAGCGCGGCCCCCAGTACGCCCCTCTCCACGACAAAATCGATCGTCGGGGGCACTTCAGTCCGCGGCAACTGGCAGGTCAAGGGCGGCTACTTCATGGTCAAACTCGGGCCGGCCGTGCGCACCCAACTGACGGAACGCCTTGGTTTGACGGCGAGCCTGGGTCTGGCGGGGGCCTATGCCGGCACGCATTACAGCGCGGTTGAGTCGTTTGATGTGCCCGATGTGGGGACCACCATTTCGACGACGGAAGTCAGTGATGCGAGTAAATTTGTTGCCGGTTACTATGCGGATTTGAACGTCGAATGGGCAGCCAATGAGCGCACCGGTTTGTTTGGCGGTCTGACCGCCCAAAAATTCGACGGCTACGACCAGTTTGTGGGTGGACGTTCGGCGCGGATAGATCTGGGCAGTTCCGTCGGCATTCGCGGCGGCTTCAGCATCCGGTTCTGACCGGTCGGTCGGTCAATCGGCCGCCAGGCGGGCGAGCACGGCTTCGACGCCCAGCAGGTGCTGCGGCGGAAAGAACGAGTTGATCCGCGTCACGACCTGTTGCACGAGTCCGTCGGGACAGGAGGCGCCGCCGGTGATCAACACCCGTTTCGGGGTATCATCCCCCGGCCAGAGTGGATGCACCTCGGTATGGCCACCCTGGCCGCCCCCAATCGCGGAGAAGACGTAGTGCTCGATCTCGTCCCGGGAGCGGATGTTGCCTTCCGATTGGATGAAGAAGGCGCGGGCGCCCAGCTTCTGCGCGCACAGCCGGTAGAGCTGGTAGGTGTTTGAACTGTTCTTGCCGCCGAGAATGAAGGCCGCGTCGAGTGGCTCGGCGAGCGCGCGTTGCAGCGCATCCTGATTCACCTGGGTCGCGTAGCAGAGCGTATCTTTTTTCCCGGCGCCGCCGACATGGAGCGGGCCGTCCGTCTCGCCGTATTTTTCGACAAAAAGGGTCTTGAAGTAATCGATGATCGTCGCGGTTTCGTTCATCAGGAGGGTGGTCTGGTTCACGACGGCGAGGCGGTCCAAGTGCTGGGCCGGGTCAAACCCGGGGGTGTGCAGCCCGGCAAAGCGGTGCTGCAACGCCGCGCGGGTCGCCGCCGATGGGGCGGTGATGTAGTCGCCCAGCAACCGGGCCTCATCGAGGTTGCGGATGATGATCGACGGCGCATGGCGGCGCGTGTTGGAAAAGGTGGCCTTGGTCTCCTCATGCTCGCTCTTGCCGTGGATGACGACGGTGTAACCTTCGCGGCCAAAGGCTCGCGCGGCTTTCCAGACTTTTTCCACGAGCATGCAGGTGGCGTCGAATTGCACGACGCGGATGCCCTTGCGCACGAGCTTTTTCTTGTCCTCGTCGGTCGCCCCGAAAGCGGGGATGATGACAATATCCTCGCTGGTGAGCGTGTCCCAGAGCAGCGCACCGGCGCCGCCGGCCGGGGCGACGCGGCCCTCTGGGCCGAAGGGCTGGCCCTTGTCCGTCTGCAGAAAGCGCAGGCCGCGCCGCAGCAGGTCCTCGTTCACAAATGAATTGTGGATCAGCTCGCTCAGCATGAAGACGCGCTTACCGGGATTTTCGGCGAGGGTTTCGTAAGCGCGTTCGATGGCGTTTTTCACGCCGAGACAGAAGCCGAAATGACTGGGAATGACATAGCTGACTGCCCCGAAATCCAGCCTGGCCGGGGGGGAGGCGGAACGCTCGTTTGTCCGGGTCATTGTCTTGATGGCCTCGCACAGCCGGCTCTGGTAGAGGGCGCGCGCGGCCTCGTCCTGCTGATAGATGTCGTGGTTCCGGTCGCGTTCGACACGAAACTTGTAGATGTAATCGTTCTCCCCGAGGTGCAGATAGGGAATCTCCATGAGGTGGGGCTCCAGTTGGTCCAGCACCGCCG
>JANMVS010000501.1:0-1508 GCA_031392885.1 Verrucomicrobiota bacterium | reverse complement strand
AGGAGTTGGGGTTGAAAGTCGCGGGCAAGGAGGTCTATCGGCACTTGGGGAAAGCTCGGAGGGCGGCTCAAGGTGGGTCGCCGCAGCCACGTCAAAAAAGACCCCGCCGCCGCTGAGGCTTTCAAGGCTGGAGGGCTGGAGGGCTGGAGACGAAGCTGGCCGCGCACGCTGGGGTGGGTGTGCGATGAGGCGCGCTTCGGGCTCCATATCCGCACCAGCAAAAGTAGGAGTGGGCCGACACCTATGGAGCCGTGGAGGTGAGCCGGGCGGGGAGCGTGTTTTGTTTTCAAAGCACCGTCCACCAGGAAGCGTCGGGCAAATTCCTCGAACAGATCGTGGCCCATAGTCCGGCGGCGATCCATGGCTCGCCCATCGGCCTGCCTCCGCTAGCCCCCTCCGCCTCCTCGGTCGTCATCCAAGACGGGGCCGGTTTTCATCTGCCCGAGAACGACCCGCGGCTGCCCGCCAATGTGCGCGTGATCACGCTGCCAGCCTACCGTCCCGAGTTGAACCCGGTGGAGAAGCTCTGGGACCAAATGAAGGACGCGATCTGCAACCGGGTGTTTGCGAGCGTGGAAGAGCTGCGCGCGGCGCTGACCGGCTGGCTCCAGGAGTTTTGCATCGACGACGCAAGGGCGCTCTCCTTGATCGGGCGCGGCTGGCTGCTCGCCTCAGTAAACGCTGGCGCCAAATGTTGATGGCATCTTCTCTATAGGGAGGTGGTATAACTTCTCAAGGAATGTCCGCGGGGCGAATGCAAATTCCTTGCAGACCAACTCCCAACCTTTTTCTCTTCGCGGCCTCCTGCTCACCGCTCACTTTCCCAACCGATGCCCAAGAAGAAACCTCTCAAGAAGAACGACCAACCCGAGCTGCCACTCAACCCGGTGCCCGAAGGGCCTGAGCCTGGGAACATCGGTGAGACGACAGACGACGGAGCAGTTTCCGAATTGAGCGAGAATGGAGAACAAGCGCTGGGCCTCCCCGAGGACGCGACGGTTAACGCCACTCCGCGACGCCCGCCCGGCGAGAAGGTGCAGGACGAGCAGGCCCCGCTCGCCGTTAGCTATCGCAACTGGTTCCTCGAATACGCGAGCTACGTCATCCTCGACCGCGCGGTGCCGCACATTGATGACGGTTTGAAGCCGGTGCAGCGGCGGGTGGTGCACACGCTGTGGGACATGGACGACGGGCGCTTTCACAAGGTCGCAAATGTCGTCGGCGCGACGATGAAACTGCATCCGCACGGCGATGCTTCCATCGGTGCGGCGCTGGTGTCCATCGGGCAGCGCGGGTGGCTCATCGAGCCGCAGGGGAATTACGGCAATCTGCTCACGGGCGACGATGCGGCCGCGCCGCGTTACATCGAGGCGCGCCTGACGAACTTCGCGAAGGACGTGCTCTTCAACCCGAAGACTACCAACTGGCAGCTCAGTTACGACGGGCGCAATAAGGAGCCAATCACGCTTCCGGCGAAGTTCCCGATCGTGCTGCTGGAAGGCGCGGAG